>CACWYF010000199.1 GCA_902765035.1 uncultured Eubacteriales bacterium | reverse complement strand
TCAGCAAGTATAAAAATGTTCGGTTGGGACCTGATGATTCAACGCCTGATTACAGCGACCTTACATGGTTCGCGATGCTGTTTTCTGCCGGCATGGGCGTAGGCCTGGTGTTCTGGGGTGTAGCAGAACCTCTGAACTACTACCTCGCTCCTATAGGGGGGCTGGAATCAGCTTCAGACGAAGCAATGAGAATGGCTTTCACCAAGTCATTCCTGCACTGGGGAATTCACCCTTGGGCGAACTACTCAGTTCTGGCTCTTGCACTTGCATACATGCAGTTCCGCAAGGGCAAACCGGCTCTGGTGAGCTCGGTATTCATTCCGCTGATCGGAGAGGAGAAAACGAACGGATGGATCGGTAAGATCATCGACATCCTCGCTATCTTCGCTACGGCCGGAGGAGTGGCAACTTCACTGGGACTCGGCGTCCTTCAGATCAATTCAGGAATGAATTTTCTCGGAGGAATACCGGAGACCCATATGGTACAGCTCATCCTGATCGTAGTGCTGGGACTTGTATATACGGCGACTGCGGTCATGGGAGTAGATAAGGGTATCAGCAAAGTCTGTGACCTCAACATAAGAATCGCGATAGGCGTAATGATCCTTCTGTTCATCATCGGTCCGACCGTCCCGATCCTGAACAACCTGACAGAAGGCCTCGGAGCTTATATCAGCGGCCTCGTTTCCAACACCTTTGAAGTAGGTGCTTTCGGAGATGCTGACTGGTACAAGTCCTGGACAACCTTCTACTGGGCATGGTGGATCGCATGGGCACCATTCACTGGTTCCTTCATCGCGAGGATATCAAGAGGCAGGACAATTGGACAGTTTGTCAAGGGCGTAATGTTCATACCGGCCGGATTCTCAATAATCTGGTTTGCGATCTACGGAACGCTCGGAATGAAGTGCGACCTCGCTGTCATCAAAGAGGCAGTGACCTCAACTTCGACAGCACTGTTCCTGGTACTGAAAGAGTACCCGCTCGGAATGATCATATCCGTGATCATGTTCGTCCTGATCTGTACATTCTTCATAACCTCAGCTAATTCCGCAACTTATGTGCTGGGCATGTACAGTGAGAAAGGAACACTTGATCCTACGAATAAGACCAAAATCATCTGGGGCGTACTCATGGCTGCACTTGCAGCAGCAATGATGCTCGGAAACGGCAATGGACTGAGCATGCTTCAGACACTTTCGATCGTAGCTGCATTCCCGTTTGCCTTCATCATGGTCATCTCGATGGCCGCGCTTGTAAAGGCACTCAGGAAAGAGCGCGAGGAATAGTATCTGAGCACATTTACCGGTTAGATAGTTGAGCACTAATCTGTTTGACTTCTAATAAGATGTTCCGGCTGCTTTGCCCCTATTGATGGCAGCCGGAACATAGTTAAATATTTCTTTCAAAGCGCTAGGAAAGGAGAAACTGATGGCTATTCTGAACGGAAAGAAAGTTATCGTCATCGGAGACCGTGATGGTATTCCGGGTCCGGCGATAGCTGAATGTGCCGAGTCAGCAGGAGCCGAGGTCGTATTCAGTTCGACCGAGTGCTTCGTCTGAACGGCTGCCGGAGCCATGGATCTGGAGAATCAGAAGAGAGTTAAGGAATTCTACGACCAGTACGGAGCTGACCAGCTCGTAGTACTCGTAGGTGCTGCTGAGGGTGAGGCTGCTGGCCTCGCTGCTGAGACAGTAGCTCTCGGAGATCCTACATTTGCAGGGTGTCTGGCAGGGGTTTCGTTGAAACTCCCATGTTACCACATATGCGAGCCTGAAATTAAGGAAGAAATCGATGAGGCTGTATATGATGAACAGATCAGCATGATGGAAATGGTGCTGGATGTTGACGACATTTGCGAAGAGATGAACGCTATTCGTGAACAGGTCGCCGAAGCATAAGAACTGATCAGGATCGGGACGCTGCCGCCTAAGGGTAAACCTCCCGTTGGCAGCGTCCTGTCCGCAGAATTAAATCAAACCTACTTACTCATGGAGGTGAGCCACATGAAAACTTATGATATCGTGATCATCGGCGGCGGCCCTGCAGGACTTGCAGCAGGACTGTATGCAGGCAGAGCTAAGATGGACACACTGATCATTGAACAGCAGAAATACGGTGGACAGATCGTAATCACAGATGAACTGGAGAACTATCCGGGATCAATAGAAGGAGAAACAGGTCCTTCACTCATCGCCCGCATGGTTGCACAGGCAGATAAATTCGGATGCACAAGAGTAGAAGATACTGTCACTGACGTTGAACTCGAAGGTGACGTTAAGATAATCAAGGGAACTAAAGATGAGTATCATGCTAGGGCTGTAATCATTGCAGGCGGTGCTACTCATACAACAATCGGATGCCCGGGTGAGAAGGAATTCACCGGCAAGGGCGTTTCGTACTGCGCTACATGCGACGCAGCTTTCTTCGAAGACTTTGAAGTTTACGTAGTAGGCGGCGGAGACGCAGCAGTAGAGGAAGCTATGTACCTCACAAAGTTTGCCCGCAAGGTAACACTTATCCACAGAAGAGACCAGCTCAGAGCTGCAAGATCCATCCAGGAGAAGGCTTTTGCAAACGAAAAGCTGGAATTCATGTGGAATACTACAGTTGAAGAGATCAAGGGTGACGGAATCGTTACAAGCATGGTCGTTAAGGACACTCAGACCGGAAAGACCAGAGAGATCTTCGCTGACGAGGAAGACGGAACATTCGGAATCTTCGTATTCATAGGATTCAAGCCGCTGTCAGCAATATTCGAAGGAAAGCTCGACATGGAGAGAGGCTACATCCTTACAGATGATGACATGCACACCAATATCCCTGGCGTTTTCGCAGCAGGAGATATCAGAAAGAAGAGCCTGAGACAGGTAGTTACTGCTGCAGCAGATGGTGCTATCGCAGCAACACAGGCAGGCAAGTACATAGAAGAGCTTAACGGAACAGCTTATAAGTTCTAGAGAAGTTAATAATATCTATTCATTCAATCAAGGAGGACAGATTAATGTTAGAGGTTGATAAGAAAACTTTTGAAGAAGAGGTTCTTCAGGCAGAAGGTACAGTAGTTGTTGATTTCTATGGTGACGGATGCGTTCCATGCCAGGCTCTTATGCCACATGTACACGCTCTTGCTGATCAGTACGGAGATAAGCTGAAGTTTGCTGCTCTCAACACTTCCAAGGCAAGAAGAGTTGCTATCGGACAGAAGGTAATGGGTCTCCCTGTAATCGCTATCTATCAGAACGGCGAGAAGGTTGAGGAGCTCGTTAAGGACGATGCTACTGCTGATGCTGTAAAGGCAATGGTAGAGAAGTACGTATAACATAGTATATTGAGATGCTCTGCTGAATCGAGGCGCGAGCTACACACTCGCACACACACCTGACATGGTTATCCATGACGGAGCTACTCAGGTAACTGAGAGAGTAGTCAACCCGGACGGTGATTATCTCAAGGAGCTCCCAAAGCACATCAGAAGCTTCTGGGATGCAGTAAGATATGCACCTAATCAGGCATACATCGGCAATATGAATAACGAAGAGCTCAAGGCAGTTGAGTTCCCGTGGTGCGAGAATCTTACAGATATCACAGACAGAACAGGAAAATACGGCGAGATCATGCCTGAGGAAGAGTATTACGGCCTCATGCAGATCTGCGATACATTCGATCTCGTTGAGCTCGAGGCAGGCTTTGCGGCTGATGTAAAGGCAAAACTCGCTGCTCACGGAATGTTTACAGAGCAGCAGATCGCTGTTCTCGACAAGAACGCAAACTTTACTGAAGAGAGCCTTGCTGCTGTAGTTGAAGACGGCGGATGCGGACTCTACTTCGAGGATAAGCTCGTAGGTGTTGTGAAGAAGGCTCATGACGTAGACGTCAACCTTTCCGCACACGTAATGCTTGAGAACATCGCTTCCAAGGCTACAAGCGTGCTTTCACTTCTGCACCTCGTAAGAGTTACAGGCATTGATCCGGCAGAGGTCGATTACGTGATCGACTGCGCTGAGGAAGCCTGCGGAGATATGAACCAGAGAGGCGGCGGCAACTTTGCCAAGGCTGCAGCTGAGATCGCTGGATTCACCAATGCAACAGGTTCGGATACCAGAGGATTCTGCGCAGGTCCTGCACACGCACTCCTGAGCGCAGCTTCACTGGTCAAGGCAGGAACCTTCAAGAATGTTGTTGTGACCGCCGGTGGCTGTACCGCTAAGCTCGGAATGAACGGCAAGAGTCATGTTGAAAAGGGTCTCCCGATCCTTGAAGACTGTCTTGCAGGCTTTTCGGTCCTGATCAGTGAGGACAACGGCACTGATCCGGTCATTCGTACAGACATTGTAGGAAGACATACAGTAGGTACAGGCTCATCGCCACAGGCGGTCATCAGCTCACTCGTAACTGATCCGCTCGATGCAGCAGGTCTTAAGATAACTGATGTTGACAAGTATGCACCTGAGATGCAGAACCCGGACATCACAAAGCCGGCAGGCGCAGGAGATGTTCCTGAAGCTAACTACAAGATGATCGCTGCTCTCGGAGTAAAGAAGGGCGCAATCGAGAAGAAGGATCTCGCTAACTTCATCGTAGAGCACGGAATGAAGGGCTGGGCTCCTACACAGGGCCACATTCCTTCAGGCGTTCCATTCTTGGGACCTTGCAGAGACATGATGCTCGACGGATCCATCAAGAGAGCTATGGTTATCGGTAAGGGAAGCCTCTTCCTTGGAAGAATGACAAACCTCTTCGACGGTGTATCTTTCGTCATCGAAGCAAATAACGGACAGAGCGCAGGCGGCTCCGGAGTTTCCGAAGAGGAAGTAAAGGGACTGATCGCAAACGCTCTCAAGGATTTTGCAGCCGGACTTCTGGCAGAGTAAAGGAGGGCATTATGGCTCAGAATATTCAGAAACTGATCGCCGAGACCTTCCTTGAAATGGCTAACGGACTTGAAAGCGGCAGCTATGGCAAAAAGCCTAAGATCGCTCTCACCGGAATGGGAAGCGAACACGGCGAGGAGAACTCAATGCAGGCTGCTTTGATGGCAGCTGCTGAGGGTGTGGATGTTTACTATATCGGTACACTCGAGGCTCCGGGAGTTACTACAGTTAAAGTAGCTGACGATGAGGAAGGCCACAAGAAGATGGAAGAGCTGCTTGAGAGCGGCGAAGTCGATGCGGCTGTTACCATGCACTACCCGTTCCCGATTGGCGTTTCAACAGTCGGAAGAGTCATTACACCGGGTAAGGGCAAAGAAATGTTCATTGCAAATACTACCGGAACATCAAGTGCTGACAGAATCGAAGGCATGATCAAGAATGCTGTCTACGGAATCATCGCAGCTAAGGCATGCGGAATCGCTGATCCTTCGGTGGGTATCCTGAATGTTGACGGCGCTAGACAGACCGAGAAAGCTCTTAAGGAACTCGCTGACGGCGGTTATCCAATCAGATTCGCTGAATCTGCAAGAGCAGACGGCGGCTGCGTCATGAGAGGAAATGACCTGCTGCAGGGATCCCCTGACATCATGGTCACAGA
>CACWYF010000198.1 GCA_902765035.1 uncultured Eubacteriales bacterium | reverse complement strand
CACTATCTTTTTTACTCCGCTGTTTACATTACTTGCTGATAACGATTAGTGACATGTATATATTCTGAATGGTGATCTCTTATATACATGACGCTGCGCACTTATCTCGCAAGCTTATGGAAATACTCCATATCGCTGTCATCTTCAGCCCCTGCGAATATCCTGTTCATTTCGACAGTCATATCCGCAACGCCTGTTGTCTTCTGGAAGGTGCTCGCGTCTGTGCACCACACGCGGCCCTCCTTCACGGCCTTGAAATCAGCGAACTTGTCGGACAGCGCTGTCAGGTCGCTTATGCTCTCAAGGCTTCCCTCGATGGTGCTGTTATAGATGAGTATATCAGCATCCACCGCTTTATCATAGAACGCTTCCATCTGCATGTTCATGGTGGAAAGCGCATTGTCCTCTTCCTCAGTTATGCCGTCAAGAGCGTATGTCCCGCCGGCAGTTTCGATCATCTTAGTCACGTAGTCTCCCGGCTTTCTCACGACCACCGAGCCGTTCGAGTTTACCGAGAAGAATGCCACGGAAGGCGCCTCAGAGACCGCATCCGTGTCAACGGACTTTATCTTTTCTACTGCCGCATTGAAGAAGGACTCCGCCTCTTCGCTCTTTCCAAGCAGCAGTCCGTACAGCTTGATCCACTCAAGCCTTCCGAGCGGGTCCGCCTCGTAGCTCGACCTCTCGACCAGCACAGGTATCCCGACCTCCTCTATCTCCTCCTTGATCTGAGGATTGTGGTATATCATCGTGGACTCTATCGCAAGGTCGATATCTCCTTCGAGCAAAGCTTCATAGTCCGGCGCGCGGTACTTCCCTATGTACTGTATAGTGCCGTCCTCCACGAGCTTTTTTATCTTGTCGATGCCCCAGTCCTTGGCCTGGGTGCTTGTCATTTTGACAGCATCGAGCGCGCCCGCTGCATCTATAAGGTCCATTGCGGATGATGCCGCAAGGTAGACAGACTGAGCCGGTGCGCAGATGATAGTCATCTCTCCGATCTCTTCGTCAGGAAGCCACTCAGGCAGCTCGTCCGAGCCCTCGATCACCAGGTACTGCAGGCCGTCCTCGACAGTTACGACAGCTATGCCGTCCTCGTAGTAGTCGACATGGAACTGGTTCGCATACTCGAGCTCCATAGATCCGGTCTTGTGCTCCTCAAGGATGCTGTCCGCCTTCTCATCAATAGCTTCCGCCGCCTTTTCCTTACTGCCGCATCCTGCACACAGCAAAACAGCCGGCAGCAGTGCCAGCAGCAACAGCTTTTTCAGCATAGATGTAATTTTTCCTGATTTTCTCCCGTACGCACCAGTCATTGTATTCGTAAATCTCATTTCTTATAAACGAACACAGAGATCCTGCCTTCCGGCAGGGTCTCTGCGCAGTTGTAACTATTATTTTACCGATGATGAGTCGAATGTAAGTGTGTATTCGATCTCATGCGGCTCGCTCATTGCCGTGGTATCGGCGATCACGGTCATCGGCTTGTCGAAGCTGAGGACAGGGATCTCAAACACCGAGTTTCCGTCCTCGTTCACAGGCAGATACTTCTCGCCTTCTACGATCATGTAGTCGTAGTGCGGACTGCTCCATTCGATCACAGCCGTGACGTTGTCGCCGGATACTTTGATGGTCGCAGGCGAAGTAACTGATGCTTTGCCTGTACCGCCTTCAAGAGCCACATCTACTGTATGCTCTCCTTCGGCGATATCTGGCGCTGCAGCTTCTTCCCCATTGTCTGAGGTTTCAGCGTCACCGGAAGCTTCTTTCTCACCGCCGATAACCGCCTGAATGTCATCTCCGGGAACTGGGTCAGATACGACTACCTTGTGGTCGTACCAGGTTCCCTTGGTCCCGAGCAGTGCGAGGTCGAATTCCTCGTCAAGCGCAGGCACCGGAACATCGAATCCGTATACCTCATCAGTGTAGCCGTCGCTGTAAGTTACAGTGTCCGTTGTCGGCTCCAGGAGCTCTGCCCCGTCCTTCTGAGCATCCTCAGCAAGTCCGGGATACAGGTTGACTATCTTCTTCGACTGTAGGCTGACGTGGATCGTCATCTTCCCGTCCTCGACAGTCAGGATTCCCTTGTCCTGATTGGCCTCGTTCACATGGAACATCGAGTTGTCCGTGGTGAAGGTCGCGACGTAAGTGCCGTCCTCGATTCCCGGATCAGCTGCCTGTCCTCCGCCGCAGCCTGCAAGCGCAAGCATGGCGAACGCAAGCACAGCACATGCGATTAGTTTGATTATTTTTGACTTTTTCATTCTTTTTTTCCTGTAATGCTGTGCAAGGGGCCTGCTCAGCAGCAGACCCCTGCATCGCTATTCAGATTTACTGAGCCATGGCCTCAGCAGTGTGTGCAACGTAGATCTTCTGGATGTCTGCGATCCTTCCGAGTCCTTCGATCTGGCAGCTTACGTTCTCAGCACCGAGACCTGCGCCTGTGTCAACCGGCTTGTCAGCGCCTTCGACCTCGAACTCGCCGCCGTTGACGAATCCGTAGTACCATGCGCCCTCTTCATCGCCGGCCATGTCATTGTTGGCGTGGTCGCCTGCTACTACCATCAGAGGTCTCAGGATGACCTTGGTGTATCCTGCATCCTCAACAGCCTTCTTGACTGCAGGGAATGCTGTATCTTCAGGGTTGCCCTCTACAGTTCCGATGAATACGTTCTTGTATCCGAGCTGCTTCATCTGCTCCTGCATCTGGTCATATGAAATGCTTGCCTCGTGGGAAGTACCGTGTCCCATGAATACGAATGCAGTACCGTCTGCAGCTGCAGCGTCAAGTGAATCGAATCCGCCTGCCTTTACAGCCTCAGCAACTACAGCCTTGGCAACTGCTTCCTTGTCAGCATTAATGACTGTTGCATCCTCGCCTACAGTACCGAGAAGCGGCTCAGCTACCTTTACAGAATCGAACTTATCCTTGTATCCATCGAGTGCAGAGATGAGCTCATCATACTCAGCTCCGTGCATCAGGTGTGTAGGCTGTACAACGAGGTTCTTGACGCCGTTGTCTACAGCTCTCTGGAGTGCCTGATCAACGTTGTCGATCTTCTCTCCGTCACGTGCATATACGTGGTTGATGATGATCTGTGCTGTGAAAGCTCTTCTTACAGACCAGTCAGGGTTAGCTTCCTGCAGAGCCTTCTCGATGCCGCCGATGTCCTCTGCACGGCTCTCATTGAAGGATGTACCAAAGCTTACAACGAGAAGTTCGTTCTCGCCGATCTCATCCTGGTTCAGAGGATCATCCTTCGATGCATCACCTGTGTCTCTTCCGAAGTAATCAGGATCAGCGAACTCGCCCTCTACCTGTTCCTTCTGCTCATCAGTCAGAGCATCCCATGCTGCCTTTGCAGCTTCGCACTGAGCATAGGTGTCATCTGTATACTCCTGTACGTAGATGGCATCGATCAGAGC
>CACWYF010000197.1 GCA_902765035.1 uncultured Eubacteriales bacterium | reverse complement strand
AAGTACTCAGTCAGGACCTTGTGATGATCCTTGGCAAAACCTACATCATTAGGATTTGCAAGCCAGTAGTGCTCAGTCAGCTGCATCCTTACTGTTCCGAATCTCTCTCCGCCCGGAGGTGTCGGAAGTGCAGGATAGAAAGCGTACTTGCTTACATAAGGTCCGAACTGTGAGATGCTGTCTGGCACATGATATCTGTACAGCCAGTTCTCAAGCTTGATTCTGTAGTCCTCATGAGCGAGGTCAACATAGATAAGGCTTCTTACCGGATAGAACTCAGGTCTGTTCATTAGATGATTCTCCTTTCGATCTGAGCGCTGTGAAATACCAGTCACGGCACTCTGAAAATGATGGTATAAAAGCAGGCAGGGGCAATTTATCCCCCTGCCTGATCTTATCTTGTATAAACTACTGTGCCTTTGAAGGGGATGGTGTAGGAGCGATCACGTTAGTGTAGTGCTCTTTTCTTGCCTTGAACTCAGGATCCTTGAAGAGGTTCATGAGTCTGCCCTCATTCTCGAAGATGTCCTTGCCGTGAGCAGCTTTTCCGGAAAGCAGATCGTGGCAGTGTTCGATAGTTCCGTTTTCGCCAAGTTCAGGATCGTTTACCAGCTTTACGCCGTTGTCTGTCGTTTCAAGGTGACCCTCAAGACCGCAGAGCTCACAGACAGCATGGTTTGTACCAGGGAAAATGTAGAAGTTGTTGCCGTGGCAGTGCGAGCATCCGCCTGCTTCACCCTTCCAGAGATCAAGATTCTCTGAACCAGGAATCATGACATGGTTGTCGATGATGTACTGAGCAGCCTCAACGAGGTTTCTGCCGATTTCCTTCATGCGCTCAACCTTATCGTCCTGCATGAGAACATCCTTGCTCCAGGAGAAGAAATCATTGTTGACAACCTTCCAGCCCGGGCTCATAGCCAGCATTGCATGGTCAGTCTCTACGCGGCAAGCCCAGTCAGAACCGCCGATACCAACAAATGAAATGGCCTTCTGCATGAAGTAACGAGGATTCAGGCCTTCCTTGCCCTGCTCTTTGAGTTTTCCGTCGAGCATCATGAGCATACCTGTATCGTGTCCAGGACCCATACGGTCGCAGCAGATATGGAAGAGGCCGGATCCGCCGGATTCATAAATAGGGTCTACTATGAGAACGCCGTCAGCTTCTACCATCTTCTCATAAAGAGCCTTGAAATCGTCTTTTCTTGTGCAGATCATGCCCTTGCCCATTACAAGTCCTCTTGAGCATGCAACGCAGCCTGTGCATGTCTGAAGATCCCAGTCAAAAGCGTGTATGAATTCGATCTCAGCACCCATCTTCTGGCACTCTTCGAGTGCTACTCTGCACATGGTGTCATTGTTACCGTTCTTGGTTCCGTAAGAAATTCCCAGAATTTTCATATTATCCCTCCTGAAAATATAAATATGAAATATCTACTATTGTTTCGATGATAACATCGGAAAAACCTGTTTTTGAGTCGGTTCTGTGAATTATTAAGTTAACCTCATTAACAAGTGGTCACTGTCAGATTACTCGTGCTTCTGAGCCATTGGATCAGGCTCGTTGCAGATGTTTCTGGACAGCTTGTCTGCAACCGGATTCCAGATGAATGCTACGATGAAAGATGCAATGTAGCATGGGATGAATCCGCCGAGTACAGCCTTGAAGTATTCGCTCATCGGTGCGTGTGCAGTAAGTACTACTCCGAAGAATGTCATGATGAGGTCGAGCACTACTGTGAATACGAGTGCGATTACAGCATTAACGAGAAGTCCGAACTTAAGAGTTCCAGGCTGTGCATGCTTCATTGCGAAGTCAACGCCCCACTTTCCTACCGGCAGGAAGTTGAGGATGAATGTAACTACATAAGCCAGGATGCAGCTTGGAACGAATGACTGCATATTAAGATTGCCACCGAGTGCAAGCGCAACGACAGTAACGATGATACTGAGTGGCAGGTCCATGATAAGTGCGTATACAGCAGTGAGCTTCTTACTCTTCATAATAGTTTCTCCCTTCAAAAAACTTTTGAATTAATTGTGCTGTGAAATAATTCTGTTAAAAAAAGAACAGATATCCTGGATAGAATTCTATCCTATGATATCTGTTATGTATAATTGTTATTATGTATATACGTTCATAACCATATAGTTATAAACATTGCAATCACTGCGTTACAGCTTTGTATTCCTATGTTTTTCCTGTTCCTCGATGACATCTCTCAGGATATTTTCCATTGCGAGAACGGGAGCGCTCTCCCTTGCGCTCATTCTGGCGATGGAAACTGAGTCTTTTGCCTTGAACGGGATCCACATGAGGTCGTCGGCATTCTTGGCCCATACCCACTCATCAAGGATAGCTACTCCCATGTTATTTCTGACGCAGGTGATGGTTGATTCATGGTTTTTGACAAACCTTACTTTAGGTATGAATCCGTACGGTCTGGTATAGGAGGTTATCGTATCCACGATCATCTTATCCACTATTTCCCATGGAGCAATGAATACGTCGTCACTGAAGCTCCTCAGTGTGAGATTCTTCCTGCCTGCAAGCGGATGACTGCTTGAAAACAGAAGTATTTTACTTATTTCCGCAACTTCCGTTGTACTGAACTCGCTGAAAGGCGTCAGTGAATTATTCATTGTCACGACGATATCGAGTGTATCATTGAGAAGCGATGTCGTAAGCTCCTTGACGCCGCAGCAGTTGATGACTACTTCAGTGTCCGGGTAATCACTGTTGAATCTCTCGATCATAGGCGGGATGATTCCGAACAGGTCCCAGCCTTCAAGAAAGCCTACCCTCATCATGCCCTTCTTCTTGCCGAGGATCCTGTCCGCTTCGATCTTGGTGTTGATAAGATCCGCCTTGTATCTTGAGAACAGTTCAAAATAGAGCCTGCCGACTTCGGTAAGCTCTGTCTTCTGATTGTTCCTCACGAAAAGCCTGGCTCCGAGCTCCTTTTCAAGCTGCGATATCTGTCTGGATATCGCGGGCTGTGAAACGAAAAGTTCCTCGGATGTCCTTGTAAAGCTAAGATTCGTGGCTACGGCCATGAAATAATCTATCTGCAGGTCGTTCATATCTTTTCCTCTGGCGGCATTCTGTCAAGGTAACGCTGGAGAATGACTATCGCCGCCTGGCGGTCGATGATCTTCTTTCTGTCTTCCCGGCTCATGTTGGCCTCGATAAGCACTTCTTCAGCTTCAGCTGTCGAATACCTCTCATCCTGCCACTCGATCGTGACCTTCGAAAGAGGCCCTGAGCTCTTGAGCTTGTTTTCAAGCATCCGTCTGAACTCCCTCACCTTCTCCGTCTGAACTGAATCGGAGTCATCAAGATTAAGCGGCAGGCCCATGACAACTCTGGAGCAGTCATACTCGCGGATATAGTCTATGACTTTGCCCGTATCCTTGCGGATGCCTACTCTCTCGA
>CACWYF010000196.1 GCA_902765035.1 uncultured Eubacteriales bacterium | reverse complement strand
AGATCTCCATCATGATCGTGCCCTGGCCGGTCGCAACCGCAAGGTCGTCAAAGGGATGCACAAAAGTGAGACCCTTTTCTTTGGCGATCGCAAGTGCCTTATGGTAAGCGTCGTCGTGAAATAGTCGATGCCCATCTCGCCCGCTTTGCGTGCAGTCTCCGCCAGTCTCATGGCAAAACACAGGTCGCATCTCGCGCCGCCTTCAGGCTCATCCGCGAGGGGGCCGCATTTTGCGATATATCTCTCAGGATCATACTCGCCCTCTATATAGCTGACGAAGTACGAGTCCCTGTGTTCTTCATTGAAAGCCTTTATGAACTGCAGCAGTGTATCGCGCCTCAGATAGTATTCTTCCCTGTCCGTGATGTTTGGATTATAATAGTACACGGTGATCTGATAATCCGGCGCCAGGCGCTCGACACAGGCTGTCGAGCAGGGTCCGCAGCATGCATGAAGGAGGATCGAAGGCTTGCGCTGCTCAGGAGTGATGCGGAACAGCTCGCTGTCGCACTTATCCCTTCCGGTCATGAAATTCATATTCATAAGAGCACTGCAGTCATCCTTCACTCTGTGGCCTCTCACTGTAAAAAATATCACTCGCTGCACTGCACAGGCATCAGGCCTCTGCGGCAGTTCAAAAAATATACTCGTAAATTATAGCACATAACATATGCAAGGTGGAACAAGATTCAACTCAATAAGTGATGAACTCAAGCGTCATTTCGGCAGAAAAACCATAAAGCTCGGGATAGACGCAGGCTTTACATGCCCCAACAGGGACGGCACCTGCGGATACGGCGGCTGCGCCTTCTGTTCGGGCGGAGGTTCAGGCGAGCTCGCAGCTCACCTCAGTGTCCTTTCTGATGCTGAGAACGCCGGCGCAGAGCTGGCAGTTGCAGTCAGCGCACTGACTGAACAGATCTCATCTTCAATAAGCGAGCAGATAGCCCTTATGTCAGATAAGTGGCCTGATGCCGCCTACCTTGCATACTTCCAGTCTCACACCAATACATATGCGCCGGCAGAGACTCTGAGGACTCTGTACAACGCCGCCCTGGACGATCCTCGCATCGAAGGCATCGTCATAGCCACAAGGCCTGACTGCCTCCCGCCTGATGTCCTGGACCTTCTTTCAGAGATAAACCAGGGCCATTACATGTGGGTCGAGCTCGGTCTTCAGACTGTCCATGATGAGATATCCGAGGCAATGGGCATAGGATATACATATGAGACATACGAGCGTGCTGTGGACGAGCTTCTCTCCCGCGGCATCAGAGTTGTGACGCACCTGATACTCGGCCTTCCGGGCGAAACGCAGGACATGATGCTCGAGTCTGTCCGCAAGGTCTGCGAGCGCCCTCTTTTCGGCATAAAACTGCATCTAATGAATATAGTCAGGACTTCCCGCCTCGCAGAGACGATGCCTGACTACGTTCCTTTTGCATCTATTGAAGAATATGTCGGTCTCGTTATACGCTGCCTTGAGATCATCCCGCCTGAGATAACCATACACAGGCTGACAGGCGATGTTCCGAGACGCCTTCTGATCTCACCGGAGTGGAGCTACCGCAAGCGAACGATACTTAACGCCATAAACCGCGAACTGGCAGAGCGCGGTACTTTCCAGGGCGCAGCGCTCCTGTAGTCCGGTCCTGTCGGGATGCAGCACTGTATCTTCACAGTCCTTCCGGATCCCGGCATCCGGCCTGCGTTACTCAGCTAAGGCCCTGTATTTTGCGACTTCAGAAGCGATCTTCTCCAGAAGCTCGCTGTAGTCCTTTTCCTTGCGGTCTCTGAGGTCCTCCGTGATCTCTATCACAGGCTCAGCCAGTGATGTAAGAGAAACATTCGAAAGGATGCCCTTCAGAGCATGCGCTCTTTCAAAGCCCTCATTCAGGTCGCCCCTTCTGACTGCTTCAGCCAGCTTTTCATATCCTTCATCGGCCAGAGCCATGCCGACCATCCTCAGATAGAACGCCTCATTGTTCATGCATCTTGCGAGGCCCTCGTCAGTATTTGCTCCTGCGGCCTTAAGTGCGTCTATGGTGATCATACGGTCCCTCTTTTCTTTTTCTTTTATATATTCAGATCGTGGTTCTCTTCAGAATAAGCCGATACGATGATGTTGCTTACTGAATAGCTTACACCTGTCCTCTGCCCGGCTCTCTTGAAATTGGAATTGATACGCTTTGCAACGATGGAACAGTCCTCGAAGGTAGTATTGATCAGCAGTATCAGGTACTGTCCCTTGCCGTATCTGGTTACAGTATCTGTATATCTGACCGAGGTGACGATCGCTTCCTTGAGTCTCTCCGAGAGCTCTTCAAGTCTTATGCCGCTCAGCATCGGATTACCCTTGCTGTCAATGATGGTGCAAAGCATGAGGAATATCCTGTCGCCGGCACGTTCCATCATTCTTTCGGTGATCCTGTATATCTCCTGGAATACCGGCAGCGAGCAGTAATATCCCCTGCGGTCATGAGCGGAGTCATCTCTCATCTTCTCCTGGATATCCTCTAAGGACTCATGTCCGATGACCAGCTTGAGCCCTATCCTGTTGACGAATTCCCTGACGTAGCTGTTCGTCCTGCCGCCGTATTCCGCAGTATATGCATCCACAGTCTCCCTGTAGAATCTCTCCGTACGGTCAAAACGTCCGAGCCCGGACAGAGCCTCAAGAGTCAGTATCTCCCATTCTGAGAAAGGATCCACTTTGGCCGCATATACACCGATTTCCTGCATCATCTTGAATTTGTGAGCATCCCTTGCAAGGTCTGCCGCATCATTCACAGCCTGTGCAAAAAGGTCCCTGTACCTTTCAGCTTCGTGTACCGACCAGACGCTCGATTCGTTGCCGGAAAGGAATCTGCCCTTGTACAGGTATATAGTTTTCATGAGCAGATCGAGCTTCTTTTCCGCGTTCTTTTCGGCCATCGCCTCACCGAGAGATCTCTCGAATTCCGCTGAATCTTCATCCACAGGAATATCGTCAGCCCAGTAATAAATGCCGCCTCTTTTTACGACATACTGGCTGTCGGGGAATCCGAACTCTCTTAGTTTTTTCCTCAGATTGTAAATAATGTTCCTGATTGAATGTGAGACGTCATCAACGTCTCTGTCTCCGAACAGTTCCGCCTTTGCAAGATCTCTCGAAACTCCCTTTTCACGGAAGTGGAGAAGAAGCTGCAGCAGGTGCACGATCTGAGACTCATTCTGCTGCCCAAAGGATATCTCGTTGCCCCTGTAGACGATCGAGAATCCGCCGAATGTCCTCACTCTGAGTACATCAGCAGGCATCTCATTTGTGATCTGCACTGACTTATCGCTCATTTTCTCTCCTCTCTGATCTCCCTTTCTGAGGTCTATGCTCCTACTTTCTTGATCATGAATTCAAAGTTGTTACAGGAAGTTAGAAGTGTGTCTTTAGTTATTTCTCCCTTCTGATACAGGTTCAG
>CACWYF010000195.1 GCA_902765035.1 uncultured Eubacteriales bacterium | reverse complement strand
CTACTATAAGTGTCATAGTTATACTGACCGGGAATGCGTTGACCCTTGCCATCATGGCAAGGAAGGCCGCAGCCAGCAGGGCCATTGCAAATATCAGCACTGTATACCCGGGCTGAGCGGGAAAGATCTTGGCTATCCCTTTTCTTTTTCGTATTTTCTTAATTGTGTTTCCGGCATCTGCCATCATATATCCTTTCCGGACTGCTCTGCTTTCGACTTTTCTGCAGCCTGTCGTTCTTCTTCCTCGCGGATATCTTTCACACTGATTCTGACGGTCCTTCTTGCTCTGACGCTGGCTTTGGCCTGCTCTTCCATTTCAGCCAGGACCCTGTCATCTGCAGTATCTGTATCCATACCTGCTGCTTCTCTTTCCGCACGGCGCCTCTCACGCTCAGTGTTCAGCATCCAGACGAGGTTCTCTCTCTCCTGCTGGCGTGCGACCTCACGCGGATCTGCGGTGATTATCTTCTTCAGACTCTTCTTAGGCTGCCTCGGTACGATAATGATCCCGAGGTACAGAAGAGCGATCGTGAACAGGAAGAACGCATCCTTATAGAGTCCACGGCTTATGAGTACTGCTACGATACCCATTATGCCAACTATTCCGTAGATGATCAGCACGGATCTTCTCTGGCCGAATCCCGCAGCCATCAGATGATGGTGCAGATGCCCTCTGTCAGCCTTCATGATTGACTCATGCCTGAACACTCTCCTGATCATTGCGAAGAAAGTGTCGAAGATCGGAACTGCCAGTACCAGCATAGGGATGATGGCACCGACCATCGTCGCTCTTTTGAGAGGCGAGATGACTGACAGCACAGCAATCATATACCCGAGGTACAGGGCACCTCCGTCCCCCATGAATGTCTTGGCCGGAGAGAAGTTGTAGGGCAGGAAACCAAGACAGCCTCCCGCTACTGCGCAGAACGCGATGCAGACAGGCATCATGCCTAGCCTTATACCGTGAATATATGCAACATAGGCAAGCGACAGTGCCATTATGGCTGTGCTGCCTGCCGCAAGTCCGTCAAGTCCATCCATCAGATTGACTGCGTTGGTGATGCCGACTATCCAAAGTACAGTAATGAGATACGCAAGACCAGCTCCGAAGTACAGCATTGCCTTAGATCCATGTGCAGCAGGTATAATCATCAGGTTGATGAATCTGATTCTGATGCCCATAGCGTACATGAATGTAGCTATGATCACCTGACCGCTGAACTTTACAATCGGTTTGAGATCCGTGATGTCGTCTGCTACGCCAAGTGCATACATCATAAATCCCCCGAGCATCGCCACGCGTATGCTCGAGTTCATTCCTGCCGGTATAATCATCGCCGCCATTGATCCGAGGAAAATACCCATGCCTCCGAATCTCGGAATAGGTCTGCTGTGCACTCTCCTGTCGTCACGAGGCCTATCTATGATGTCCCACTTTTTTGCCAGCTTTATGCTCAGCGGTGTAGTCGCATAGGCTACCAGGATACCGATGATCAGAACCTCTATTACTTTGGTAAGATAGAAACTGTACTGGATCATTGAATATTTATATTACCCCAATGTCATGTACATTGACAACCATATCTTCGATATTAACCTCAATACTATTATCTTGGGTAATTCTTGTCTTCTGTCACTTTTTACTCAGTAATCCATCTTTGATGAGACACTGTATTATCCTCTCTGAGTTTCTTCCATCATGGAACTCTACAATTTTTCTGTATCTGGCAATATCTTTTTCTCTCTGTGGCTTAGCATAGTATTCATCAACAGCTTTACAGATATCTGTTTCATTCATGCAGACTGGTCCGAAGACATTATCCTGATTGAGCATCAGACGTGTTCCTTCTCCATAATGCTCCATGCATTCATCCTTATCCTTCCAGTAGAAGATGACGTTTGCGCCTCTGTAATAAGCATCATAAGCGATGGATGAATAATCTGTTATCAGCAATGCACAATCCCGGAGAAGCGGATCGTACTGATCAGTAACGACTACATGTTTGCCGAACCCCTCTTCTCCTGAAAACCTCTCCGTGATCAGTGGATGAGGAAGTATAACGACTTTATCTCTCAGCGCTTCCGGGACTCCGTTATACATAGTCTCAATCATCTTGTAATAACCGGTCTCATGAAGCCCGCTCTTAGCCTGATTGGTTTCCCATCGTCTCCAGGTAGGCATAATGATGATTTTATCAGCGCCTTCATTCCTTACAGCCTTATCGAATTTCGCAAGACCCGTCACATATAAATCGTCATGCTTCATGCCGCCAAGCTCTATGAAGTGTCTCGCTTCCTCTTCTGAGGAAACGACTGTTTTATGGAGCCTGTATCCCTCTTTTTTCCTGAAACCTGCCCTCATCGTAGAGCCAAGAGATACCATGTACATGACACCATGCTGCAGGAAAACATACATCAGACCTTTGCCATTAATTTTATCCAATACATCCTTATTTGCGATTCTCAGCTGCAGAGCATGATCGATAGCCTCTGTGGCGATAAACTTATTGCAGGCGAAAAAGTATTCCAGATGCTTATCAGAATGCTTGTCGATCAGATTCTTTCTGTACTTCTCGTCTATATCTCTGACAGCAGGGATGCTTTTATCTACTACGAAATATACATTATCATAGCCAGCGTCAATCAGTTTTTCATACAGAACTGATGCACTCTCTTCATACTTAGCGCAATTTTTCTCGTACATGAGGATGATATCCCTGTCCTTAAGGCCTGCAGCTCTCTTCTTTGCCTTTTTAAGCCTTTCCTGTCCTTCAGGAAAATCATACGGATTGGTATCCCTTACTGTGAGGCACAGTGTATTGTTGATATTTTGCCTCAGATAGGTTGAGACCCCATTCTGAATGATTATTTTGTTATTTTTGTTTTTGCCTTTTTTTAAGTCTGTAAATGAATACAGGAATCTTCCTCCATGCTCTCCTTTATACGCAGGCTGTATCTTGTTCTGTATATCAAAGGTTTGCGTTTCTTTTATGTTGATTTTCAGAGAAAAAGTATTGAAACTAAGACCAAAGGGAAGCCTTTTCCCGAATCTCGAGCCAAACGAGATGTCAGCTGCGTTTTCCTTTACAGGCACATCTATTCTGATCTGGTCGGTATCTACTCTGCCCTTCCCATTCTTCAGCCACATTACGCAAGACCCATCAACTATCATATAGCCATTCTCTTCGCGTTGTTTCATCCTCAGGATTCCAATAATCGGTACTTCTTTTTTCTTTAAAGGTCTCACTTTGATCTCTCCAATTAGTTCTCAGTTATAGCAAAAACCGTTACTAGTCCTCAAGGCCCATACCTATATCCTCTATATTAATCGGCGTCTTCCATATTACATCTGTATCCGAAGTATAATTGGACAGCAGCAGCATGTACCCGTCATCATCTACAGATATCTGCCGTTCTTCATATCATAGATATCTATGTAATTTGTGCCGTGCTTGCTGCTGCCCGACAGGCATCTCAGCATTATGCCCGCGTGACCTCCGCAGTCCTGTGTATATGTGTGGCCGCTGTGTTTTACGACTCCGCATCTGTGCTCGGTAGTGATTCCGTCATCTCCGACGCTGTATGCTGCCATCAGAGTCCTTGAGCAGGTGTAGATAAGGTCTTCCTTGCGGTCATATCCTATCCCGGACGCACCTGCAGGGAATGTCACGACACCGTACTCTCCCGTCTCCGGCTTGTAGGTGACCGCTCTTCCCGACCAGCCTCTTACGCAGTAGCAGGTCTTGTTGACGTTGTCATAGCAGAAACCATTCGGGTGTCCGAGAGTGACCGACGGCACTGATACGCTTTTGCCGTCACCGTCCTTGTCAAAAGTTATGATCCTCTGCGCATCGTGCATTCCATACGCTATGATGTACTGGTCTCCGGTGTATGCGAACGACTGGGGGATATCTACGCTTCCAACGCCGCTAATATACTTTACGGCCTGACAGTCTCCCTCTCCGAGGCTGTATATGATGTGCGCCCCGGCTCCGCCTGCATTTACAGGCGAAGTGCTGATGACCTCGACCTCAGTCTCGAACGATGCCCCGAGGTACTCTTTAGTCTCCTTCGCGGTAACGGTTATCTTAGCAGTCCCGCCGCCTTCGATAGTAGCCTTGCCTTTTTTATCCACCTTGATGACATCTTCATTATCCGACTCATAGCTGAGCTTCGTCGCGGCTTTCATTCCGAGGTCAAAGTCCTTGCTGCAAGTCAGCTTGGTGAAGTGAGTCTTGCCCTCTATCTGCTGGTTCATTCTGGTAGAGAAGAACTTCTCTTTAGTGCTGAATCCGGTCCTCTCATCATTGTCAGCTCTGACAATGATCCCGTAGCGGGTGCCTTCTTCAAGGTTCTTAAGCGTGACCGAATCCTTGCTTCCTTTCTGGTTCTCTACCGTGACCTTGCGCCAGCCGAGCGGAGATTCCCCTTCAGCCTTATAGTAAACGGTATATGAGTCCGTGTTCCTTGTACCCTTCCATTCGATTGTCAGCGTATCTGTTCCGGCCTCAGTGGTCTTAAGAGTGCTTCTCTCAAGTATACCCGGTCTCTCATGATAGTCCTTATATATAACTGCTCCCGTGAGCAGTATCATGAACGCAAGCAAAACCAGCCCGACCCGGATCTGTTTCCTCTTCTGGTGGTGTGAGAGCCTCCTGAATCTGCGAATGCTGTGATAGATAGGCCCTCTTATTTTCAGTTTCCGCGGTCTTGCTGCCTTGAGGTCCTGGTGTTCCTCTTTCTGTTCCTGCGTATTTGATTGTGCAGGACCGGCCTCAGGCCGGCCCCCTGCCATTTTTTTCTTGTTTAATTGTGGAAATTTCAAATGAGATATGTTTATCCTCTCATCCTAAATACTATTTGTTCTTATAGAACTCTTTGATCTTGTCGCATACGAACTCTACTTCGTCATGAGTCAGTCCGTAGTACATCGGCATACGGAGAAGTCTTTCGAAAGTATCCGTAGTATACTTGTCCTCTCCGTGGAATCTGCCGAACTTAGCACCTGCAGGTGCACTGTGAAGCGGCACATAGTGGAATGCTGAGCCGATCCCGTTCTCCTTAAGGAAAGCTGAAAGCGCTGTCCTCTCATCGATTCCCGCAGTTTTTACATAGAACATGTGCGAATTGTGGTCGCATTCCTCAGGAACGACGGGAAGAACGATTTTGCCCTCCTCTGCAAGAGGTGTCAGCATCTCATAGTATGCATCCCAGCTCGCTCTTCTGTTCTGGTTGATCATATCAGCTTCCTCAAGCTGAGCATACAGATATGCAGCATTGATGTCGCTCGGGAGATATGATGAACCCATATCCACCCAGGTGTACTTGTCGATCATGCCCTTGAGGAAGCGGCTCCTGTCGGTACCCTTTTCTCTTATGATCTCAGCCTGATCCACCTTGTCCTCATCACGGATGAGAAGAGCTCCGCCTTCACCCATGCTGTAGTTCTTGGTCTCATGGAAACTGTAGCAGCCATAATCACCGATGCTGCCAAGTGCTCTTCCCTTGTAAAATGCATTGACACCCTGTGCTGCGTCCTCAACGACGATGAGGTTGTGTCTCTTCGCGATATCCATGATGGTATCCATCTCGCAGCCTACGCCTGCATAGTGGACCGGTGCGATGACCTTAGTCTTGTCTGTTATCGCATCTTCGATGAGCTTCTCATCGATATTCTGGGTATCCGGACGGATATCCACAAAGACAAGCTTGGCCCCTCTCAGAACGAATGCGTTTGCTGTAGATACGAATGTATATGAAGGGAGGATGACCTCATCTCCCGGTTTTACATCCGACAGTATAGCTGCCATGTCGAGTGCTGTTGAGCCCGATGTAACGAGCAGCGCCTTGGCTGCGCCTGTCTTCTCCTCGATCCATGCGTGACACTTCTTGCTGAATTCACCGTCACCGCATATCTTTTTGTTATCTATTGCCTGATTGATATATTCCTTTTCTTTTCCGATGAACGGAGGTCTGTTGAAAGGTATCATTTTGTTCTCCTTAAAAATCTTTTTTGTCTGCAACACCCTTATGCTTTTTTAACACTTATATTACGGAAGCTGTATGAGCATACTAGCGGTTGCCGTACATCTTCTCATAATACTGCTGATACTCACCGCTTACGATATTCTTCCACCATGCCTCGTTGTCGAGGTACCACTGGATGGTCTTGCGGATGCCGTCTTCGAACTTTGTCTCAGGCAGCCATCCGAGTTCATTGTGGATCTTGGTAGGGTCGATGGCGTATCTCTGGTCATGTCCCTTGCGGTCTGTAACGTATGTAATCAGGCTCTCAGGCTTGCCGAGCTGCTCAAGGATGATCTTTACAACTTCGATGTTGGCCTTCTCGTTGTGGCCGCCGATGTTGTACACTTCGCCGACTCTGCCGTTCTCGAGTATAAGGTCGATGGCTCTGCAGTGGTCCTCAACATAGAGCCAGTCTCTTACGTTGAGGCCCTCGCCGTATACAGGCAGCGGCTTGTCTGCCGTTGCGTTTGCGATCATCAGCGGGATCAGTTTCTCCGGGAACTGATAAGGTCCGTAGTTGTTAGAGCA
>CACWYF010000194.1 GCA_902765035.1 uncultured Eubacteriales bacterium | reverse complement strand
CAAGATATACATCAGCCCGCTCACACAGATAGGTATCGACAGACACAACAGGATATCCACTGCTGATGCCAGACTCCTCAGGAGAATGGTCAGAGACAACAGGGACAGGGGCTATAATGCAGAGGCTACACTCGAGCAATGGCCTAAGGTAAGAGCCGGGGAGAGCATCAACGTATTCCCGTACAGCTCATCTGCTGATGTTGTGTTCAATTCGAGCACTGTCTACGAGACGAACCTTCTGAGGACATATGCAGAGCCTCTTCTCAAGGAAATAAAAGCGGACAGTCCGCAGTACGGTGAGGCGCAGAGGATACTTAACTTCATGAAGTACTTTGATCCTATTGAGTCTTCAGAAGCAGTTCCTGACTACTCGATCCTCAGAGAGTTTATCGGGAAAAGGGAGTAGTGCAGTGCCGGATACTGCTGCCGGACCATCCCGGCAATATGCATAAAAGGATTCAAAAAATAGTAAATAATAAAACCGGTTACACAATATAGTGTTACAATATTGGATGTAATCGGTTTTTGTGTTGCATTTTTATACACGTATCTGTATAATTACAAACTAAGTTATGCAAAATGATGCGTAACTCAGAGGGACATACAGAGAACGTTAACTGAAAGGTATAGTAATTATGAAGAATGTATTTACTGATGAACGTGAAATCAAGGCACCTAAACTGTATCACGCATTGATCTCCTTTATAGGACTTATTGCCGTGATGTCTGTGGGCATCATCATATTCGAAGTCGATCCTCACATCCCTATGTTTGTGGGTGTCATCATTTCGGCAATCGTAGCGATGGTCCTCGGCTATAAATGGTCGGACATCGAGAAGATGATGATTGACGGCATAGGCAAGGCCATGCAGTCGATACTTATTCTTGCGATAGTCGGCATGATGGTCGGAACCTGGCTGCTGTCTGGAACTATCCCGACGATGATCTATTACGGACTCAAGCTGCTGTCACCTAAGGTCTTCCTGGTCGCTGCAGTTCTTATCTGTTCTGTAACATCGCTGGCGACAGGCACATCGTGGGGTACGATGGGAACCATGGGCCTGGCGCTGATAGGCATTGGTTCAGGTCTCGGGATGCCGATAGGACCTACAGCGGGTGCGGTGATCTGCGGCGCTTATTTCGGAGATAAGCTCTCGCCTCTGTCGGATACGACCAACCTGGCACCGGCAATGGCAGGAACAGACGTATTCACACACGTGAAGTACATGCTGAAGTCTACTATCATCGCATATGCCATTGCGCTTGTGTTCTTCGGGATATACGGCTTCATGCACGCCTCCGGGGGAAACGTGGACACATCACAGGCTGAGATACTCATGCAGGGGATACATGATACATTCAATATCAACCCGCTGCTTCTGCTGCCTCCTCTGGTTGTAATCCTTGCGATCGCATTCAAGGTCCCGGCTATACCGGGCATAACACTCGGCCTCCTGACGGCAGCTGTCATGGCGCCTATCTTCCAGGGGAACCTTGCTATATACGATGGAGACCTTGAATTTCTGCACGACGGAGCCAACATGGGGGATATCCTTTCGGTAGCACTGAACGGATTCTACTGCAATACTGAAATAGCAGCTCTTAACGACCTGCTTACAACAGGCGGTCTCATGAATATGTCGAGCTCGATCCTGATGACTGTAATAGCCATGATGTTCGGAGGCATTATGGAGGGAAGCGGACAGCTTGCTGTTATCATCAATGCTATTATCAGACACATCAAGGGAGATGCAGGACTGATCGTTGCTACAGAAGCGACCTGCGTTCTGTCCAACGTAGTGATGCCTGAACAGTACATCTCGATCCTCGTACCGGGCAGAATGTATGCACCGGCTTACAGGGAGAGGGGTATCCATCCTAAGAGCCTGTCGAACGCACTTGAGTCAGCCGGTACGGTTACATCATGCCTCGTTCCGTGGAACACCTGCGGCATGTTCATAAAGAACACTCTCGGCGTTTCAACAATGACATATGCACCTTGGGCAGTATTCAACTATGCAATGCCGATCATCTGCATAATCATGGCGTTCATGGGAATCACGGTAACCAAGATGACTCCTGAAGAGCAGGCCAGGGCTGATGCAGGCGAGCTGGTATAGAAATAAAAGGACCTTTTGAGGGGGCAGAGTGGAGGGCTATCCCATGCCTTGAAAAGTATATATAGTAGCTAACGCGAGACCCGACACTACATATTGCGTCGGGTCTTTTTGCGTTGCAGTAAAAAATGCCTGAAAGTGGGGATAAATTCAAAAAAGTGGGGGAAAAGTTCTAAAAATCAAGGATAATCTTTGAAAAAGGGAGTGAAGTGGGGTAAAATGGAGACACAGAAAGAATGGGGAGTTTTCTATGTTCACAGGCACATATCAGAACTCAATAGACAGCAAGAACCGGATGATAATCCCTTCAAGATACAGGGATCAGCTCGGCGGTCATTGCATGCTCACAAGAGGGTTCGACAGATGCCTGTACATCTATTCCATGGACGATTACGAAGTGCTGGTGAACAAGATCAGAAAGCTGCCGCAGTCGGACAGAGACGTCCGTAAGTTCATAAGAGAGTTCTTCTCGAACACTGAGGAATGTCATCTCGACTCACAGGGCAGGATACTGATACCGCAGCACCTCAGAGACTATGCGGGGATAAACAAGAACCTGGTCACCAAGGGCGCGCTGGACAAGATAGAGATCTGGAGTACCGAGGTGCTCTCAGACCCTGAAGGCGAGAACATGATGGACAACGAAGAGTTCGTCAGAAAGCTCGACATGTATGACCTCTAGGAGGCGGATATGGAATTTGCACACGTTCCTGTTCTGTACAACGAGGTCATGGAGGCCCTGAACATCAGACCTGACGGAATATACGTTGACGGCACTGTCGGAGGCGGCGGACATTCATCCGGGATATGCGAAAGGCTTTCTTCAGAGGGAACTCTGATCGCGGTCGACAGAGACACGGCAGCACTTGAAGCAGCCGGCAGCAGGCTCGCCGGATATGGATGCGTAAAGAAATTCATCCACGCCAACTACAGCGAGACTGATGTGATCGGAGAGGCCGCAGGCGGAAAGGTAAGCGGCATACTCCTCGACCTGGGAGTTTCATCATTCCAGCTCGACAATGCCGAAAGAGGCTTCTCGTATATGCACGATGCGCCGATGGATATGCGCATGAACGAGGACGATGTCCTCACAGCATATGACGTTGTCAACAGCTACAGCGAGAAAGAGCTCACAAGGATCATCAGAGAATACGGCGAAGAGAAATGGGCTTCAAGGATCGCGCAGTTCATCGTTAGAGCCAGGGCAGAGGATCCGGTCAAGACCACCGGAGAGCTCACAGAGATCATCAAGGCGGCGATACCTGCAAGAGCGAGAAGGACGGGCCCTCATCCTGCCAAGAGAACGTTCCAGGCGATAAGGATCGAGGTGAACGATGAACTCGGACATCTGAGAGAAGCAGTCAGCAGTGAAGACAGGATCGTTAAAACCGAGTTCGAAAGAAGACTTGATCCGTGTACATGCCCGAAGGAATTTCCGGTATGTGTATGCGGCAAGGTGGCAGACGTCAGGAAGGTGACGAGAAAGCCGGTGACTCCTTCTGAAGAGGAACTGGAAATGAACCCGAGAGCAAGAAGTGCAAAGCTGAGGGTAATCGAAAAACTGTAGATAAAACACACTGATTTGCAGCCGGCAAGGCTGCTGAAGGGATGCAAAGATGACAAACACTTTAGTCGGAACACAGACGATAACTGTTGGAAACCTGATGGATACAGGCGTTTACAATTTACCGGCCGGAAATGTCGCAAGCACAGGTGTACGCACTATACCGGCTGCAAGGACCAGATCCAGAAGAGCGTCAAGAAACATGATCCTGACAATGGTCGCACTGATGGCAGCGGTATTCGTACTCGTAGGACTCAGTGCTTATGCCGCGAGCATCCAGCATGCAAACAACGTGCTGACTCAGGAAAACGCATATCTTCAGGCTGAGATTGACTCGCTTAACAGCCAGATAGTCGAGCAGACCAAGGTCACCAGAGTCGAAGAGGTAGCAACAAAGAAATACGGCATGGTATATCCGACATCAGATAACTGCATTGTCATCAACGAGAACGAGGAGAGCAGTTCGAGCCTCGCGGCAACGATCAGAAGTGAAGCATATAATTAACCGGAAATGACCGGTACACGAGCAGCCACTGATCCGGAAACGGGTCAGTGGTGTTTTTTTCTAAATGCGGTATCAGCATTTACCAAAGCCTACAAGATGTTGTATAATACCCATATCTATGTAAAAGTGACTTTACGCACGTCAAAATACTGATGGCAAAGAAGAAAAAAGCAAGCAAAAAAGACAATAAAGCGGATAAAAAGGGACAGAAAGCCCGCAAAACCAAGAAGGCAGTACGCAGCACAGGTCTTGATGACAAGTATGCATACGGGTCTTTTGATTTTGATGAATACGGCAAGGAGGCCTTCAGCCGGGACGGCTATGAGTACATGGGCCGTGACACGGGTGATGCCCGCATGGATAAGAAGAGGGACCTCAAGCGTGACAGAAGGCGCAGGGACGCGGACACGAGCCGCATAACGCCACAGAACCGCACCAGGCTCCTGGTCGGTTTTGGCTTCATCCTGCTGTTCATGACTCTTCTCATATTCAGAATGGGATACTGGCAGATCGTTAGAGCTGATGAACTGAGAACTATGGCGGCCTCCATGCAGAAGGTAGATACAGAAATCGAACCTGAGAGAGGTACGATCTACGACTCCAAGATGAACGTTCTTGCCGAGGCTGTAACCGAGTATGAGCTGTACGGATATACACAGTATCTCTACAAGGATCCAGACATAAGCCTGAGAGAGAAACTCAGTACGGTCAGAAAACTCGCAAGCATCACCGGACAGGAGGAGAGTGACATCAGGCAGAAGCTCAGTGAGGAGGGAGACAACCTTGTGCTTCTTGCTGACGGCCTGACAAGAGATCAGGTCGAAAAGGCTGAGAAGGCATTCGGAAGCCTGGTAAGTGTCAAGACCAGGGCAGCCAGATACTATCCGAATGATGCATTCGCGGCGCAGGTCCTCGGAGGTGTCAGTGCAGATAACGTCGGAAGATCCGGACTCGAGTATCAGTACAATTCTGTCCTTGCAGGCGTCAAGGGAAGGACTGTCAGGACGACAGACAGAGACGGTAATACTGTATCCGGAAGCCGGACCAAGTACTACGAGCCTAAGGACGGAAGCAGCATCGTAACGACTATTGATTCCGTAATACAGAGCTTTGTAGAATCTGCTCTGGAGACAGGCATGGAGAAGACCGGTGCGAGCCAGATAACCTGCATAGTCACCAACCCGAAGACAGGTGATATTCTCGCTATGGCTACAACTCCTGAATATGACCCTAACAACTCCTCGGAGCCTTACAGCAAGAAGGAAAAAGAGAAATTCAAGAAAATGACACCTGAGGAGCAGACTGAATACCTGAGCAGGATGTGGACAATAGACGCTGTCAGCACTATCTATGAGCCGGGATCGACATTCAAGCTGATCACCGCAGCGGCTGCACTGGAATCTGGCAGCGCCAACAGTAAATCAAGATATTACTGCAACGGCAGCATCCATGTCGGCAACTACAATCTCCGCTGCCTCGGAGTTCACGGCAAACAGTCACTCAAGGAAGCTGTCGGTAATTCATGCAACCCTGCGCTTGCACAGGTCGCTCTGGATACAGGAGCCGACGATCTGTATAACTGCATAGATATGTTCGGCTTCAACGACAAGACCGGGATAGACCTGCCGGGCGAGACCAATTCCATCGTCAAGAGTCCGGAAGGCATGGGCGATGTAGACCTTGCAACTACGGGCTACGGACAGGGAATCGCGGTAACGCCGATACAGATCCTGAGTGCTGTCAACAGCTTCGGAAATGACGGCGTGCTCATGAAGCCTAAGCTTGTCAAGCGCATAATCGACAGTGAAGGCAAAACCGTCAGAACTATTGAAGATACAGAAGTAAGGCGTGTCGTATCGTCAGAAACAGCTGAAAAGATGCGTGACATCATGGAGTACTACGTTGCGGACTCGGGCTCCGGTGATCAGGCTTACGTTCCGGGATACCGTGTAGGCGGAAAGACCGGTACAGCTAACCTGGTCGAGGGCGGAAGGTATGCCTCGGATGCTACAAACACATCATTTGTGGCTATGGCACCTATGGATGACCCGCAGATCTCAATGATAGTCATAGTATACAGACCGACCAAGGTCCACTATGGTAACTTGAAATCACTTCAGTATCTGGGCGTGGAGAGAAAATACACCAAGAGCGAAGCGAAGGAAGTAAAGGAGAGCCAGGTCGAAGTTCCGGATGTAACCGGCATAGACAGCTCTGATGCAATAAGAGAGCTTGAAAGAAATGACCTCAATTACAAGATCGCTCCGGAGCCTGAGGATGACGAGGTGGACAACTTCGTAGTGCTTGACCAGAATCCTAAAGCCGGAACAAAGGTGGACAAGGATTCGGTGGTATACATATACAGCGAATAAATAAATTACAGGAGATTATATACAGTATGCAGTTATATAAATACGCTCTGATAGCAGTCATAGCCTTTGCGGTATCAATGTTCGTAACGGCAAGGATGATCCCGTTTCTCAGAGAAAAGCAGTTCGGACAGTTCATAAGAGAAGACGGCCCGCAGGCACATCTGAGCAAAGCCGGTACTCCGACGATGGGAGGCATTGCGATCGTTGCAGGCGTAACCGTTGCGCTGATCGCAAGCAGCTTCATCACCGGCTCATTCGGGGCAGATAAGCTGGCGATACTGCTCAGCATGTACGCATTCGGTTTTATCGGATTCATTGACGATTACAATAAGATAGCAAAAAAACAGAACGAGGGCCTGACCCCGCGCCAGAAGATCATACTTCAGGTGCTCTTCGGGGCTGCTCTTGCTGTGTTCATGATGCTCAGGGAAGGGACTTCCGTACTTATTCCTTTTGCCGGAATAAGCGTCAGATTCGGTGTGTTCTATATTCCTTTCATCATATTTGTAGAAGTCGCAATGGCGAACGCGGTCAATCTGACTGACGGGCTGGACGGTCTTGCGTCCAGTACATCGGCGATCGTTGCTGCATGCTTTGCTGTGATAGGAATGTTTATTCTTCCTGATGGCAATGAGCCTATGACTGCAGCTGCACAGGCTGTTTTCGGCGCTGCTCTGGGTTTCCTGGTATACAACCACTATCCTGCAAGGATATTCATGGGAGACACCGGATCCATGGCGCTCGGAGGCGTATTGTCAGCGACAGCTATAGTGGGACATGTTGAATGGCTGCTCCCGATAGCAGGCCTCATTTTTGTCTGTGAGGCACTGTCTGTCATCATACAGGTCACTTATTTCAAGAAGACCGGAGGGAAGAGATTATTCCGCATGGCTCCTATACACCA
>CACWYF010000193.1 GCA_902765035.1 uncultured Eubacteriales bacterium | reverse complement strand
CCCCATTGATTCCAATATCTTCTTTATGGGGAGGTGACAATCAGAACCGTCCCCAATGCCATATTACAGTCTCTGGCTCTTCTCAATGTCGAGGAAGTACTTGTAAGTGTCTACTGTCAGCTCGCCGCAGGCTTCTTCATCGCATGCGATGATTGCGCCGTTGTGCATCTGAAGTGCTGAGCATGTCCACTTCTGGCTTACTCCGCCCTCAACTACAGCTGCCATAGCTCTTGCCTTGTTGTGGCCGCTGATCAGTACGAGTACTTCCTTGCTGTCTGTTACTGTTCCGATTCCTACGGAGAGTGCCTGTGCAGGAACTGCCTCAGGGTCGTTGCCGAAGAATCTGGAGTTGACGATCCTTGTATCTGTAGTGAGATCTCTCAGTCCTGTACGGGATGTCAGGGATGTGAAAGGCTCGTTGAATGCGAGGTGTCCGTCAACACCGATGCCGCCCATGAAGAGGTCGATTCCGCCGTAGCTTGCGATCTTCTCCTCGTAACGTGCGCACTCGCCTTCAGGATCGTCTGTCATTCCATTGAGGATGTTGATGTTCTCAGGCTTCATGTCAACAAGATGGTCGCAGAAGTTGTCGTGCATGAAGTACCAGTAGCTCTGGTCGTGCTCATGAGGAAGTCCGAGATACTCGTCCATGTTGAATGTAACGACGTTGGCAAAGCTGAGCTCGCCGGACTTGTTCTTGGCGATGAGTTCCTTATAGACGCCGATCGGGGAGCTTCCTGTAGGGAGTCCGAGGATGAACGGTCTGTCTGCCTCAGGGCCGGCGTTATGAGCGTTGATCTTAGCTGCGATGTAGTCTGCAGCCCATTTGCACATCTTGTTGTAATCGTCCTGAATAACTACTCTCATTGTCTTTTCTCCTTTTATGTCTTAATGACTTAGCGCAGTCTGCTTCTGCAGACTGATAATCAACAGTTAGGATATCTTTATCATACGGAAAAGCTCTCTGCGTTTTTCCACGCGAAGTATATCATCCCAAAAAAGGCCGTGTAAATAGCATCTAACCAATTTCCTTGAATTCATACTCCTGTGGGAGTATAGTTAAACCATGCAGAGATTCATATACCACGGATCAGATCATATAGTCAGGACACCAAGATTCGGAGCAGGCTCGCCGTTCAATGATTACGGGCTCGGTTTCTATTGTACGGATAACCCTGACCTGGCCGGCGAATGGGCAGCCGGGATGGCTTCGGATGGTTTTATAAACACATACACCATAGAGACTGACGGGCTGAGGATCATCAACCTCAATAATCCCGGGTACTGCATACTTCACTGGCTCGCAGTGCTTCTCAGCTTCCGTGAATTCGATGCGGATTCTTCGATGACCTATCAGGCCAGAGAGTACATCAGGTCTTCTTTCGGAGCTGACTACCAGAACTGCGACTGCATCATCGGTTTCAGGGCGGATGACTGCAACTTCTGGTTTGCCCAGAGTTTCCTGAACGGGGAGATTTCCTACAGAAAACTCAATGATGCCATCAGACTTTCAGATACAGGAAGGCAGTTCGTACTCAAGAGCAACCGTGCCTTCGACAGGATCCTCTTCAACGGATATACAATAGCCGCGAGCAGTACTTACTACCCTGCTGCGATGGCAAGGGAGCGCAAAGCGGTTTCAGCGTTTGCAGAGAGAAAGCCCGCAGCCGGCGGAGAATTATATGTATCAGATATAGTTAACGAAAGGATCCGGCCATACGACAGCCGGCTCATCTACTGATAATCCCATGAGTTCATACAGAGAAGCAGTAACAGAAAAAGCAGCGAAGACGATGGCGCACATGCTCGACTTCGCGGTGCACGACCTGAGGCAGGACGCATCTGCCTTCTTTGAGCTGTTCACAGCTTCGGGCATCGCTGACATGTTCGGAAACGGTGACATCAGGCTGACAGCAGGTACATCCGGAGTCGAGCTCGCATACAAAGTGCTCGGCTCAAGCGGGATCACCACTGAGCGTGTCAGCTACAGATACACCTCGGGAAGGACCCGCGAGTACTGGACAGGTTATGCACTCGGGAGATATCAGGCGGAGAGATACATCCCGTTTTCAGATATCATCGGAGCTGTATCACTTCAGGAAATGATCACGATGTGCGACGGATACAGAGAGGCCGAGATACGCAGCATCATGGACTCCATGAGCTGGATGGACACTCTGACCATCCCGGATCACATGAATGAAGACCATTACTGCAAGTTCAGTTCTCACATCGATGATAAAATCGCTTCAGCCCGTGCCTCTTCAGATACAAGGCTCAAGCGCCTCAGGATCAGGAGCGGATACAGCCAGAGCGGTCTCGCTGCAGCGAGCGGTGTTCCGGTAAGGACTATCCAGCAGTACGAGCAGCGGCAGAAGGACATTAACAAGGCCGCATTCGAAAGCATAATAAAACTCGCAGCCGCGATCGGCTGCGAGCCTTCAGCACTTATGGAATAACGATCTGCATATCTTATTGATTTCCGCAGTTTCTAATATCAGTTGCCCACAGCATGTCTCACTATGACCTGTGGGCTCTTTACTTCTGTTCCGTAACTGCTCTCATCAATAAGTCCGGCATCTATGCCGCATCTGTACGGATCCGCTTCGCCCTGAGAGCTTAGCTGATGCATACCCTCGCTGTCCCATCTTGATATCTCTATCCTGTCACCGTATATCTCGATCGCAGTTCCTGTCAGAGTCATATCCGCTGCTTCGTATTCTCTCCAGGTCCCGTTATTCAGCTCCTTAGGTCCGCAGTTCATGTAGTAGCCGGTATATCCGGCATTCATGTATGTGAATGTGAGAGTTTCTTCAGTGTACTTATCTGTTGTTATGGAAGTCTCATCCAGTTCAGGGATCAGTACAGTATCCCCTGCCTTTCTCATCACAGAGCTTCCGCCCATGTAGCAGTCCCATCCCTTGGAGTGGTTGTGTCCGAACAGATATATGATATCCAGGTCGTTTCCCGCCTCATTGACAGCATCGAATATAAGCGACGAGTACATGTTGTCTCCGGTCGTATGCCTTGATGAAGTCCTTGCAGTGAAGTGGAGCGGGACATGTCCGGCTATTATGACCGGTCTTGTCTCTCCCCTGTCAGCAAGCTCCGTGAGGCACGCGCGAAGAGCTTCCGAAGAAGCCCTCACCTTGTTCAGAGTACCGGACGTCCTGCCCTGCTTCCACGGGAAATCGTTCTGGGTATTCAGGACATACACAAGATAGTCATCGAACTCATGGAGGCCGCTCTCGGATATCTCATCTGTCAGAGCATCATGGTTGCCCTGAATGAATATCATGTCGTCTTCGGAGACTCCGGGTGCCTTCTCCCTGACGATGCCTCTTATCTCAGATATAGAGTCATCCGGGCTCAGCTGGTAGTCATATAGTTTATCGTCATTGGTATAGTCACCGCACATTATGAAGCCGTTTATGTCCTTCTCAGTATCACTCTTTCTGATACCCGCTGTTGCACTGTCAAGGACGGCAGCGAGATTGACCGACGGAGGATCCCATCC
>CACWYF010000192.1 GCA_902765035.1 uncultured Eubacteriales bacterium | reverse complement strand
CACGCTGTCATTTTTATTATCCAGACTCAGAAGCAGAGCGCCAAGGATGTAAACAAGCATGAACAGTGCTATGTACACATTGGTGCCGACCAGCTGCTCGGGTTTTACGGTCTCGCCGTTGATCTTGACGGGACTGACTGCATTCGGATGAACATGTCTGAAAAGACCGAACCTCATGGTTTTGAATCCTATCTGGATACGTGCAGTCTTGATACCGCCTGCAGTGGATGCGGCGCAGGCACCCACAAACATCTGAAGAAGAATCAGAAGCTCGCATATAAATGGCCAGCTGCGGCTTCCGGATACGATGTATCCTGATGTAGACAGATATGATACTGTCTGCATCAGTGCGTCAGCGATGGAAGACGCTGCGTCCATGCCTCTTGTGAAGCAGAGAACAGCTGCAATCACCGCAGATGTTATGACGACTCTTAACGTGTATACGCCTATTTCTGAAGTTCTCCTGAAGCTGAAAGCCCTCCGGAAGAACATCATCAGAAGGAAGGAGACGTTGAGCGACGAAATGAACGAGAAAAAGACGATGATCGCCTTCTGGGTTCCAGGCAGTGCTGTTATATCACCGTTGCTGATATGCTGCAGTCCGGCAGTGCTGATGTTGCTCAGGCTTGTCAGAAGGGAGGTATAAGGCGTCATGCCTGCAATACACAGCAGCACAAAATGAACAGCTGTAAGGACTGCGTAAAGTCTTATTATATGCCTGTATGTGTATCTGAAGGTCTGTGTGGACTTTAGAAAATCCGGCCCCGGAACTTCAACGGATACAAGAGCGCGGCCGCTGAGCTGTCTCCCTGAAATGAAACTGAAAGCGATGAGTATTATCCCGACTCCTCCGAGCCAGCTCAGGACTGAACGCCACAGCATGAGTGATTCAGGCAGGCTTTCTATTCCGAGATTTCCTACACCTGTAGTTGTGAGACATGCAGTTGCCTCAAATATCGCAGTCGTTACAGAGAACTCAGCTACGCTGAAATAGAAGACCGCAGATGTCAGCGCTATGGAGGCAAGCCAGCTCATCATAACAGCCATGTAGTTCATCCTCGGGCGGACAACGGAGGCATTCAGGTCATATAAATGACGTATGATGATTCCGCATATGATCGTTGCTGATGATACTATCGCAAGTGGTATCAGTGATCTGTCATTACCGAAATACAGAGCCGCGAAAACAGAAGGCATCGCAGCGATGCCGTATGCGATCATGACCGCAGAGAATATATTCAGGAAGAACTTTCTGTTGTTGGTCAGTTTCATGCTCTGTCAGGTTTCCAGAAATAACGTGTGAAAATTATAAAGAAGGTGGATAATTCAAGCCTTCCTGCAAGCATTATAAACGACAGCACATACTTGCTGAATGTTGAGTAGAAGTGGAAGTTGCACTCAGGGCCCACCATGTCAAGTCCCGGTCCTACATTGCTGATGCAGGTAAGGACAGCGGTGAAATTAGACACGAGGTTGCCTTCTCCTGTAAGTGAAATGAGCAGGGTACCGGCAACAAGGGTGAGTATGTATGTCGTCATGAATGTCATTATATAAGTCAGTGTCTCAGGCATCATCCTGCGTCCGTTGTAGCGGATATCGTCTACGATATTCAGATGGAGGAGCTGTTTTACTTCGAATCTGATCATCCTCAGGAAAATAAGGATCCTTATCTCTTTGATGCCTCCGGCAGTCGATGAGCTGCTCGCACCTGTGAACATCAGCAGGACCAGGATCATCTGTGCGAATGCCGGCCATTCTATGTAATTTGCTGTTGCATAGCCTGTAGTACTCATCAGAGTCACTACCTGAAATGCTGAATCAGTAAGTGCTGCTCCGAAATCCGTATAACCGCCTTCGGTCATCAGAGAGATGACTACAAGAGCAACAGCTGTGATGACAGTCAGGAGATAGAACCTGAACTCCTCATCGGCAAGAGCTTTGCGCGGACTGCCCTGAATGGCTACAAAGAACAGGTTGAAGTTGGTTCCTGCTATGAACATGAAGACGGTCAGCACCCAGTAGATGTAGTAGCTGTTGAAATGAGCGATCCCGTTATTGTACGTGGAATATCCGCCTGTAGCCATAGCTGTCATTGCGTGACATACTGCATCATAGAAACTCATGCCGCCGGGCAGCAGGAGCAGTACAAGAACACCCGTGAGTAGGATATATGCCATATACATAAGGCGCGCAGTCTCGGAAAACCTTGCAGACACTTTGCTTGAAATAGGACCCGGGGTCTCTGCGCCGGCAATGTTCTGAGCCTTGATGCCGAAATTCGGAAGCAGCGCAACAAACAGAACTATTATGCCCATGCCGCCGAGCCACTGTGTAGCGCAGCGCCAGAAAAGAATAGACTTTGGCAGGGATTCTATTTCCTGAAGAATGGTCGAACCTGTCGTCGAGAACCCTGAGCAGGTCTCAAAAAAAGCTTCCGCAAAATCCGGGATGCTTCCGGAGATAACATACGGAAGAGCTCCTGCGACAGAAGCTATGATCCATGAAGATGTGACTATAAGATAGCTGTATCTGGCCTTGAGCCGGCCTTCCTGAAATCCTGTTCTGTTCCTGCTGTAAATGACTATTCCCGGCAGGGCACATATGACAATTGATGCAAGGAATGAGACAGCACAGTCATTTTCGCCGTACAATAAAGCAACAAGGAGGGGAACCATAAGGCACCCCGCCAGAAAAATGAGAAAATATCCATAAAAACCGAGAACGTTTTTCTTCATTTATAATTGCCGCCTGTAACAGCTTACGGACGCTTGTGCAGGAATGATGACTGCTTGAACAGCTTTTCTACATATCCTATATGAGATACCAGGCATACGATGACTACTCTGTCGCCAGGGAGCATTCTAGTATTACCGTCAGGTATGATCGTCTCAAGACCTCTGTGTATGGCTGCTACGATGATGTACTCAGGAAGCTTGAAATCCTTGAGCGGAATATTGGTGCAGCTCATGCCTTCTTCGACAAAGAATTCCATCAGCTCCGCCTGGCCCTGAAGCAGGACAGAAGATATGACTCTCTTGCTGCCTCTTATGGCTCTCAGCATTGTTGATGCTGTTATATCCAGAGGATTCAGTACCATGTCGAGGTCCAGAGTGGAAATGAGGTCGTTGTAGCTCTCGTGGCTTATCTTGGAGATGACGTCCTCTATGCCGTGGTTCTTGGCTGTGAGTGCAAGGAGAATGTTTTCCTCATCATAACCTGTGGCTGTAACGAAGGCATCCATCTCATCGAAGTTTTCTTCTTCGAGCAGGGAAATGTCTGCTCCGTCACCGTTCAGAACCATTACGTTCCGGAGATGCTCCGACAGATAGTGGCAGCGCTTTTTGTCCTTCTCAACGATCTTGACCTGCGAACCATACTCTGCCAGTCTTCTCGCGAGATAGTAACCTGTTTTGCCCCCGCCGATGATCATGACTTTACGTGCATCTGTGGACCTGAGTCTTGCATGAACGGTCTTCGCCAGAGAGAGGACTTCCTGCTTATTTCCCATGAGGTACAGGA
>CACWYF010000191.1 GCA_902765035.1 uncultured Eubacteriales bacterium | reverse complement strand
ACACTTTATGACACATTCAGGAGCAACTATAAAGCGCGGAATCCGAGTGCTTCTGATACTGAAGTCAATGCTTATCTGAATGAGATCTTCGTAAAGAATTCGGATGGTAATTATGTGTTCAGGGATTATACCAAGCACAACATGAGGATGTTCTACATGGAGCGCGGCGCGGGCGCATCAAACCTTCACATGAGGTTCAACCTTGCCGCAGTAAAGCCGGGAACAGTCGTACTGAGCAAGAAGCTTTCAGGAACAGATAATTCCTCCAATGAAATGATCGAATTTCCGTATCAGATCTGGTACAGAACACAGTCTGACGGCAGAGATGACTACCATCTGCTGGAGGAGAAAACAGACGGCAGCTATAACGTGCTGTACAAGGATGCTGCAGGTCCTGTGACCTACAAGGCGGAATTCACTCCGGCGGGAGGAACGCAGCCATACGAGCATGTTTTCTTCCTCAAACCGGGAGAGTATGCCGTGATCGATCTGCCTGACGATACGATCGATTACTACATAACCGAATGCGGCGTCAATCCGGAAATATATGACGTAGTTAAAGCAAATAATGAAGTTCTGGCAGGTGAGGATTCAGCTAACGCAGGAAGGAAGGACTTCGCTGCTATTCCGGCTTCCATGGATGACAGACCTGAGGTCGACTTCGACAATCACGTCAGCGAAGGAGCGATGAGGAACATCCAGATAACCAAGAAGCTTTATGATGTTGACGGAAAGACCCTGCTGACATATCCGGAAAACAGCACGCTGTTCAACTTCAGGCTGTATCTCGGAACTGAAAACGCGTCAGCTGTCAATCTGCCTCTCGCCAATCTGTATACTTACTATGTCAGAGATCCTGACGGCAATTACTGCAGATGGGATGCAGCAGCGCAGGAATTTGCCTCACTGGAAATCAGCAAATATGAAGGTAAAGGCGGACTTGCAGAATACCTGAAGACGCTGACCAGGACTGAGAGAGAATCCATTGAATTCAAGACATCACATAATGGATCGATCTCCAAGATCCCTGCGGGTTATTCGGTTGAGGTCAGAGACCTGATCGCAGGAACTCAGTATAAGGTCGAGGAGAGGGAGAATGAGATCCCGAGAGGCTATACGCTCAGGCTCAGCGACGGATATACACGTGTAGATACCGATCCGGATGAAGAATACGGTACCGTACCTGCCAGCGGTGTGATCAAGGAAGGAGAATCTCCGGGTATCGAAGTCCGCAACCAGAAGGGATGGGGCCTGACGGTTGAGAAGGTATGGACCGACAGAGACTTCATGGAGAACCATGACACGATATATTTCGCTGTTTACGTCAAGAATGCTGACGGCGGACTCGATCTCCTTGATAACAGCGTCCGCGAACTGAAGACTTCAGATTCATCGGTATACTACTTCTTCGGAAACCTGCAGAGCGGTATTCCTTTTGACAATTACGTCGTGAGAGAGGTCACTCTTGAGAAGAAGGCCGGCGAGAAGATCGTTGCAGATCTGGACGGCGTAGTGACCGGATACAGCACGGTGATTCCGATAGATGACGGAGGAACTCTCATTAACGGCGGAGTACCTGTAGGCGGCGAGTACAGAGATGATTATTCATATTCTGTTAAGTATCAGCCGGGCAGGCAGACGACACAGAATGAGAATGTGCGTACAGACAAGGTCATCAACTCCAGACCGGGAATCAGGATATACAAGACCGACTGGAGCGGAGAGCCTCTGGGACTCACGGTGTTTACTCTTAAGGATGCTGAGGGACACAATGTAGCTGCGCCTTCATATACATCGGATACTTCCGACGGACTGGTCACGACTGCATATCTCAATGCGGGAACATATACTCTGGCGGAAACATATGCGCCGACGGGCTACATAGCTCTGAAGGATCCGATCATGATCACTGTCGCTGAGGATGGCAGCATAAGTGTGCATGGCGATGAGACCTTCTATACGTTTAACGCTGCTACGGAAACAGAGATGGCGACTATTACTGTAAAGAACAGATCCGCGGATCTGAAGATGATTAAGATCGATGCAGTATCGCGCGAATCGATAGCCGGTGTCCACTTTGCTCTGTACAGACAGGTAACAGACAAGGATGGAAACAAGGTCAAGGATCATACTCCTATAGATAAGTACAGAGACGTCGTTACGAACGAAGAGGGAGTGCTTGAGCCGTTCACTATGGAACTCGGAGCCGGTACCTACTACCTGACAGAGACTCAGGCGGCGTCCGGTTACGACATGATCTCCGGGGATGTGTGCTTCACCATAGGCATCGATGGCACTGTCGTTATCAACAGCGAGGATTACATGAAGGGATGGCTTAAGTCCACGATCAGCGAGGACGGAGGGCATGTGTCGCATGTTATCATCATTCCTAACGGCAAGATGAAGAAAGTGAGCATCAGGAAGGTAGATGTCTCTTCAATCGACAGGGTTCTTGCGGGAGCGGAATTCTCACTGTACTATGCCGACGACTACGACATCGTGAACAGGAAGCCTGTTGACGGAGCGAAGGAAGTGACCAGAGGTGTTACAGGTGATGACGGGCTGCTGTATCTCGGAATGCTCGAATCCGGCAATTACTGCCTCGTTGAAACAGAGGCTCCGGCCGGATACATGATCATGGACATGCCGGTTGCCATCACGGTTTCTGACGGGAGGGTCACAGCGATGCAGAGCGCCAGCTCTTCTGCTGTGATACATATCGAAGAGACGGATATCTGGCAGATCGATGTGTGGAACTCTGCCGGAGTCGAGATCCCGTCAACAGGCGGAATCGGTACGACGGTATTCTACATTATCGGATCAGCTCTGCTCATAGTTTCCTGCATGTACTTCATCGTACGCAGAAGAATGAAAGCAGACTGACCGCAGATTTCTGACAAAGCGCATGTTTTATAACCGGGACCTTAAGTGAGAACACATCTCACAGGGCCCCGGTTTTAAAATGCTAGCTTTCGAGGACACGAGCGACCAGCTTACATATGCCTCGGTAATTGTAGAAATGTGCATCAATTTGTTGACTTTGTTGCGTTTTGAGGGTGTAATGTGAAGCTCAATTGTGTTATTATAGTTAAGTTATGAAATGATGGCTTAATATGTAAAAATGTGCCTTTCGGCAGTTTATCAGTCTGAATTCTGATGAACGGCCGACAGACACACCTTAGCAGAAAGCATCAGAGAAAATACTTTGAAATAGGAGAATAAAGCATGTTTGAAAATCTATCTGACAAGCCGGTAGCTGAGTATCAGGCAGAACAGGTAAAGCACTGGTCGGATATCGATCTTCTTGATCTCTGCGTCAAAGAGAGAGAAGGCGCTCCTTCGTTCGTTTTCTATGAAGGACCTCCGACAGCCAATGGCAAGCCGGGCATCCATCACATGATGGCAAGGACACTCAAGGATTCGATCAACAGATACAAGACCATGAAGGGTTTCCAGGTCAAGAGAAAGGGCGGCTGGGACACTCACGGATTGCCTGTAGAAATCGAAGTCGAGAAACAGCTGGGGTTC
>CACWYF010000190.1 GCA_902765035.1 uncultured Eubacteriales bacterium | reverse complement strand
TTTTTTTTTTATTTTTAGTGGTGTAAAAATTGGTGGACTTGAATCCAGCTATTTGCTTTTAACAGATGAATTTGGAACAGTTCTTTTCCATGGCACCGATTCCTCACGTGTTGGAAAGGAAACAATGAGTACGGCTGTTAAGGAAATATCTGCCAAGCTTCAAAAAGGTGAAAATGTAACTAGCGGATATTCACAGTATACTATTGATGGAGTTGAAAAATTTGCTGCATATTATATCACTAAGGATAAGAGAATTATGGCAGCTGTAATGAATCAGGATGAGGTTACAGCTGAGATAACAGCAAGCTTTGTTAAGACAAGGGATGATCTTGATCTTATTCAGCTTAACTCCTTTGGATGCGGACTTGACGCTGTTACCACAGATGAGGTGGATGAGCTCCTTCAGCAGAACAACAAGCTTTACACTGTCCTAAAGATAGATGAGGGCGCTAACCTGGGTGCTGCCAGGATCCGTATCAGATCACTCAAGGCAGCGCTCGAGGAAAGAGACAAGCTGGGAACCACATCGCGCAAGGTCAACAAGCCGTACAAGCGCAAGCTTTTCACAAGAGAGATGAGAGATGATGGATACACTCTTCTGGTTCCGCAGATGTCACCTATACACTTCCAGTATTTTGAGCCGGTCATGCGGGCTGCAGGCTACAACGCTGTCCTGCTTCCTGCAGTAACCAAGGAGTCAGAGGAGGAAGGACTCAGATACGTCAACAACGATGCGTGCTACCCGACAATAGTCACACTCGGCCAGATAATATATGCACTTAAATCAGGCGATTACGATCTGAGCAAAACAGGCGTATTCATGTCGCAGACAGGAGGCGGCTGCAGAGCGAGCAACTACGTGGCTCTTCTGAGAAAGGCTCTTAAGGATCTCGGCATGGAGCAGATACCTGTTATCTCATTCAACATGGTCGGGCTTGAACGGAATCCGGGATTCTCAATCACACCGAGACTTGCACTTTCGCTGGTTTACGGCGCTCTGTACGGAGACATAATGATGAAGTGTCTCTACAGGATAAGGCCTTATGAGATCGAAAAGGGCAGCGCCCAGTCTGTCATGGATTCCTGGTTCGGAAAGATCGCCGAGAATTGTATGGATCTCGACAAAAAGACGTTCAGAAAGAACCTTGAAGCGATCATCAGGGATTTTGACAGTATCCCGATCCATGAAGACATGGTAAAGCCTAGAGTCGGAATCGTCGGCGAGATACTGGTAAAATATCACCCGAACGCCAACAACAATCTCGTTGAGACGATCGAAGAAGAGGGTGGAGAAGCAGTAGTGCCTTCATTCATTGACTTCTTCGAATACGGCTTTATCAACAAGATATATAACTACAACAACCTGTCAGGTTCATGGAAGGACAAGGCAATCAACAAGGCTCTCATAACCTTCATCGAATCATACAGAAAGTATGCAAGACAGGCCTGTGAGAACAGCAGGAGATTCACACCTGATGCCAGGATAGAAGAGACTGCTGCCAACGCCGAAAGGTTTATCTCCGTTGGAAACCAGTGCGGCGAAGGATGGCTGCTGACCGGCGAGATGGTCGATCTTATCGATGCAGGCGTCAAGAACATACTTTGCCTTCAGCCTTTTGCATGTCTTCCTAACCACGTAGCCGGAAAGGGAATGCTGAAAGCTCTGAGACAGTATGATGACAAGGCCAACATAGTAGCTATTGACTATGACCCCGGTGCTTCGAACGTTAATCAGCTCAACCGTATCAAGCTGATGATGTCTACAGCCTTCAAGAACCTTGAAGAAGAACAGGCTAAGTAGTATACTTTAAGCGAAAAAACACGATCAGATATAAAAGGAGGTGTCTCCATTGGGCAGACATGGCACAATTGCTAACAGAAAATCAGCGCAGGACTCCAAGCGTTCTGCAATGTTCACCAAGTATTCAAGACAGATCATCGTAGCAGCTAAGGCTGGCGGAGATCCTGAGTTCAATCCTTCACTCAGAGTAGCTATCGATAAGGCCAAGGCAATCGGAATGCCTAACGACAATATCAACAGAGCTATCAAGAAGGGTACAGGCGAACTCAGCGGCGAATCCTATGAAGAGCTTCAGTTCGAGGGCTACGGTCCATCAGGAGTAGCTGTCATCGTTGAAGCACTTACAGACAACAAGAACAGAACAGCTTCTTTCGTAAGATCCGTATTCGATAAGAACGGCGGAAATCTCGGTACTCCGGGATGCGTTTCATACATGTTCTCACGTGCCGGCGTTATCATCGTTGATTCCGAAGATCTCGATGAGGATGAGGTAATGGAAGTGGCACTCGAGGCTGGTGCTGACGACATGATCGTCAACGAGGACAACTTCGAGATCAGAACAGAGCCATCAGCTTTCAATGATGTTCATCAGGCTGTCAAGGCTGCAGGTTATGAGATCGTAGAAGCAGAAGTAGAGCAGATCCCTTCAATGGAAGCTAACGTTACTGACGAAAGCGCTATCAAGTCGCTCACCAAGCTGATCACATCCCTTGAAGACAATGATGATGTGCAGAAGGTATACTTCAACTGCGACCTTGATCTCGAATAATAGCAGTTCCTGCAGATATTCTGCAGACTGAAATCAAACTGAATATTCCTGGGATATACGTTAAAGTATCTTTAATTGAACCTACACTTACTTAAAGGGATTCTGATGCGGAAGCATTATGTAAAGCCTCCGGTGAGGGGACTACAGAAGCCATGCTTAAGAAGTACCCACCTTATCTGTTACCGATAGGGCGTCAATTAATGGCTTGACGGTATTTCGGGAATTTTTTGTTTTTTGGTGTATTGTGATACAATACAAATATATTTGGAAATTTTCGCGGGTTTTTGAAGGGGATGCATCATGAAAATGAAGAAAATCGATATTGGAGATATCGAAGGTTTCAAACTTGGAAATGCTGAAAACGCAGAAGCCGGGACAGGAGTAACAGTAATCATTTCCGAAGAAGGCGCTGTTGCCGGTGTCGATGTAAGAGGAGGAGGTCCTGCAACCAGAGAGACTGATCTTCTCAGACCTGAGAATACAGTAGATAAAGTGCACGCTGTCGTACTGAGCGGCGGCTCTGCATTCGGTCTCGAAGCTGCATCGGGTGTAATGCGCTCACTTTCTGAAAGAAACATCGGCTTCCAGGTTGACGAAGGCATATATGTTCCGATCGTTCCGGGCGCATCATTATACGATCTTCCGGTCGGCAGATCAGATGTATTTCCTGATGTTGAAATGGGACGTACAGCTGTAGAGAACGCCTATGAAGGTGAATTCTCCGGCGGTAATCATGGTGCAGGCACAGGTGCTACTGTCGGCAAGTACATGGGATACGGCAGGGCTATGAAGACCGGTCTCGGTACATTTGCCTGCGGCGACGACTTCATCCAGGTCGGTGCCGTAGCTGCTGTAAACGCCATAGGAGACATTTACAATGGTGCCGGCAATATAATTGCAGGGCTGCGTACTGTTGACGGTTTAGCCATCAAGGGAACTATAAGAGTCCTCAAGGGCATGGTCCATGACGA
>CACWYF010000189.1 GCA_902765035.1 uncultured Eubacteriales bacterium | reverse complement strand
GCCGCACATTCCCGTTCCGTCGATCATGATCGGGCTCATCGATACTGTGATCGGTGCGTCGTACTTCTTTGCGGTCAAAGTGACGAACTTCATCATGACGAGCGGTCCGATGGTGATGATCATGTCGAACTTCTCGCCTGCTGCCAGCATCTCATCGAGAGGTACTGTTACGTTGCCCTGTCTTCCGTATGTGCCGTCATCTGTCATGACGATCAGCTTGTTCGAGCACTCATTGAACTCATCTTCGAGGATAACGAGGTCCTCGCTTCTGAATCCGATGATGCTTGTTACATCAGCTCCGAGTCTGTGAAACTCCTGAGCTACAGGCATCGCGATCGCGCAGCCTACGCCGCCGCCTACGATGCATACTTTATTGATACCTTCTGTCTCAGTAGCGTTGCCGAGCGGTCCGACAAAGTCCTGGGTGTACCCGCCTTCAGGTACGTGATTCAGCATCTCCGTCGTAGCTCCTACGACCTGGAAGATGATCTTGACTGTCCCTTCTTCAGGGTTTGTTCCTGCTACGGTCAGAGGGATACGCTCGCCCTCTTCATCGACACGCAGGATGATGAACTGTCCCGGCTTTGCCTTGCGTGCGACCAGCGGAGCTTCGATCTCCAGCTGAGTTACCGTCGGCCTGAGAGCCTTCCTTCTTACAATTTTGTACATTATCGCTCCTTCCTTATTGAACCTGCCTGCCTCTGCGAACGTTCCCCTTGCGGGAGCATTACAGGACAACTGCAGCAAAGAAGTAATACTTATCTGATATTAATCATACTCACGCGGCGTCCAGGTGTCTAACACATATACTCGATCGGGCTTTTCGATTACCGGCAGAATATGGAAAAAGGCACCCGGCATGTCCCGGATGCCCCTTTTGTCCCTGTTGATTATTCAGCGCTGAAGCTGTCCTTGCCTACGCCGCAGAGAGGGCATACCCAATCCTCAGCAACATCTTCCCATGCTGTTCCCGGCTCGATTCCGTTGTCTGGATCGCCTACAGCTGGATCATAAACATAACCGCATACATCACATACGTACTTTTCCATAATATTGTCCTCCTCTATTTGACTGGATTCCTCCATCTCCCGGCAGCAGGCTCTCTGATCTTCCTGCCATCTCCGCAGAGACGCCGGTCCTGTGACTCCTTAAGGCGGAGCCCTTACCCGATTATTCTACAATTTATCCGCGGGCAAAGCTATAGATTTCTCATAATCTTCACGCGTCATGTTTGCGGAAAGTCTTCTTACACATCACTGCAACGCGGTCGCCGATAAATGCCCACGCCATCAGCATCAGCAGGTTCTCCAGGAACACAAGCGCTCCTGCCTTGTCATAATCCAGAAAAGCAAAAGCTTCGCGGAAGAACATGTAATCAAACATTTCGCTGCGGACGAACAGGAACATCCCGGCGCATGCGACAGCGCAGAACACTGCGGCCGCGACCGTCTTCTTCCGACCCTCGAGCTTCATGCCTGCAGCCATAGCCGGTATGTGCAGCCCGAGATGCGTACCCATCAGCACGAACGACCAGTGCGACATCGCCAGGTGCATCTGCCTTGCGAGAGATGCCGGTGCCATTCCGTTCATAAACGGCACAGCATGTCTGCTCATCGCCATGCCGGAAAGCGCCGTAAATGCAAACGACAACATCAGCAGTATGCTCACTGCTGTTGTTGCCGTACGGTATGCGTTATATTTCCCCTTGAACAGACTCTTGTACCATCTGCGGTTAAGGACCTGATGCGTGATGACAAGGACTGTCATCAGGATACCCGTCCACTCGTGTACTATCTCGCCCGTCACCTGATAAGCCATCAGTACGAGCAGCACAAGAGTCATGCAGACATCTATAATTCTTCTCATATTATTTCAGTTTGCAGTAGTCTTCATCTGAAACGGCTTCGAGCCACTCGTTGCTTGTCTCTTCGCCTTCCACCTCGATCGCAAGATGCGAGAACCATGAGTCAGGCGCAGCTCCGTGCCAGTGCTTGACCTCTGCAGGGATGTTGATCACAGTGCCAGGTGTCATCTCGACTGCTTCCTTGCCCCACTCCTGATAGTAGCCTCTGCCGCCGATGCAGATAAGCATCTGGCCGCCGCCCTTCTTCGCATGGTGTACATGCCAGTTGTTGCGGCAGGCAGGCTCGAATGTAACATTGTATACAGGCACCTGCTCTGTGGAAACAGGAGCGAGGTAGCTCTGTCCGACGAAAAACTGTCCATAAGGGTTAGCCTCGCCGATCGGGAAGCAGATGGTGTTCTGGTATCTGTCCTTCTCTGTGACTTCAGGAACCTCTTCATTCCAGACTTCCTTTGCAAGACGGAATACTGCCCAGCCCTTAGGCCAGCCAACGTACATAGTTGCATGTGTGATGATCGCAGCGATCTCTTCTCTGGTGACTCCATGAGCCTTTGCATTCTGCAGGTGATAAGTCAGGGATGAATCCGTAATCCCCGATGCCATCAGTGATACTACAGTGATGATGCACTTAGTCTTCACATCGATCACTTCCTCATTCCACACTTCGCCGAACAGCACATCATCATTGAGGTGTGCGAACATAGGCGCAAAATCTCCGAGCTGCTCTCTTCCTGCTGTCTGTACGATCTTCTCACTCATTTCTTTTTCCTTCTTTCTTCAAATCTGATTTTCTTCAAAGCCGGATCATTCGGGTCCGCCTTCTCATCTGTCGGTCTGATCTTTATTCTGTATTACTTTCTGATAAAATCCTGATCCTTCTGCGGAACTCCCTCCGCGTCGGACACGTAGCGCTCGACCCTCATGTGCAGGTCGTATTTATCTCTCAGCTTCGCGATCTCGGCCATCATAGGCGACGCATGATGGATGTCGAGAGACTCCTGGTCTCTCCAGCTGTCGATCAGAAGCACGGTCTCAGGGTCCTTGAACGGAATGAAGTATTCATACTTTTCATTGCCGTCCTCGGCTCTGATCGCATCCGCGACACCACGCGCTTCCATCTCTTCCGCGAATTTACGGGCGCTGCCGTTTTCTCCCGTATAATACAGATTTACTGTGATGCTCATACTCTATTTCATCTCCTTTTCCGGGTCTTCTGATTCCGGAATATTTAACATAAGTTTTCAGCAATAGTTCTATTTACCGGCATGGCTGCTGTTCAGCAGCTTAGCCAGGCAGTTATATGTGATCTCATATATTGACTGATATTTGTAATCTACTTCCGCTTCTGTCATGGCTTCCCTCTGCTTGGCCGTCACTTCAGCGTACGGATAGATGCCAAACATGAACGGAAAGAATATGTACATGATCTGCTGGTTGTCCATGTCAGACAGCCATGAGCAGTGCTTCTCAAGTATCATCCTGAAGTTCTCCAATGACTTCCCGTATGCTCTTTTGAATGAAGCAAGCAGTTCCTCTCTGCTGTTCTCCTCCATGTCAAAGTTGTTCATAGAGAGGAGTTTGAGAAGCTGCGCTCTTTTCTCAAGAGACTTTGCGATCAGGTCAGCCAGCTCCTGTCCTGTATATTTCCGGTCGCTGTTCAGGATATCTTCAAGATCAGAGTTCCA
>CACWYF010000188.1 GCA_902765035.1 uncultured Eubacteriales bacterium | reverse complement strand
GTCTGAGCCTTGTTATCTGGATCATTATTATATGCTACGCGATCTTCTTCTATTTTATGAAATGGACCCGCTTAGGACGTAAGATCTATGCAGTAGGTTCCAATGCGGAAGCTGCTCAGGTTTCCGGTATTGACGTAAGAAAGATCAAAATGCTTGTTCATACGATCATGGGCTTCCTGGCAGGCCTTGCCGGCGCACTGCAGGTTTCTGTATACGCATCGGCACAGCCTGATATGCAGCAGGGCGGAGAGATGGATGTTATCGCGGCCTGTGTTATCGGTGGCGTCAGCATGAGCGGCGGACGCGGAACCGTGCTTGGAACACTTCTCGGAGCCTTCATTATGGCAATGATCCCGAAAGCGCTTCCGCTTCTGAGAATCCCTGCTTTGTGGCAGAATATGATCAAGGGTGTTCTGATCCTGATCGTTGTAGTAGTCAATGTTGTGCTTCAGCGTATAGCTGACCGCAATGCACTTAGAGGAAGGGAGATGTAATTATGGCTGGAAAATCCGGAAGAACGATAAATAATGTGCCTCAATCTCCCATAAAGAGCATTATTCTCAGCTGGGAAGGCATTCTGGTGCTTGTACTTGTAGCTGTAAATATCTTTTGCTCGATCTTTTCAGAGTTTTATAATCTGGACAGCCTGCTTCGTCAGATGCCCATTTATCTGGCGGAAGTCTTTCTTATGCTGGCCATGGCATATATCCTTGTCCTGGGAGAAATCGATATCTCGGTAGGCGCTATTGTATGCCTCGCTGCGACAGTGTCCTGTATCGTGTGTAACACCGGAGCTCCGTTTATAGTTGTCGTGCTTTCGGCTCTTGGAGTAGGAGTTGCATGCGGAGCGATCAACGGCTTTATTCTTACAAGCTTTCCGGAGCTGCCTCCGATGATCGTTACGCTGGCAACCCAGATCATCTTCAGAGGTATTGCAGAGATCATTCTTGGAAGCGGCGGATCTATTTCGGCGAATAACACAGAGGGCTTTAAGCTCCTTAGCGGAAAACTCAATTTCGGCGGTGAAGTGAATGCCAGAGGAAGAGTAGTCGGCGGACTTTCTATACCTTATATTCTTTTCCTTGTCATTATCCTTGCAGTGGTCTTCGCGATCATTCTGGGAAAGAGCACTTTTGGACGCCGTGTATATGCAATCGGTACAAACAGGATCACAGCTCATTATTCAGGAATCCATGTACAGAAGATCCGTTTTATCATCTATACAGTGATGGGACTTATGGCGGGACTTTGTTCGCTGTTCCTGGTATCCACTTCGTATGGTGCGAATACGACCACAGGAAACGGATTTGAGATGGACGCGATCGCCATGGCTGTATTCGGAGGAATCTCCTCCACCGGTGGAAAAGGAAATCTGGCAGGCGGTATCATTTCTGCATTTATCATCGTGTGCCTCAGAGTTGGTCTTGGCCAGAAAAACGTAAATGCTCAGGTTATTCTTCTTATCCTTGGTGTATTGCTGATCGCAGCGGTTGCTCTTCCGAATATTATCGGAACTATTCGCAATATTCTTAAGAAAAAAGCAGCTTAATAAACGTTTAATCGGGGTTTCCCCATTGTTATAATTGTTTTACGTTTTGTTTTGTTGTATACTGCTATATAGCAGTTGCAAATATCCCCGGAGGTTTCATCCGATGAACATCCGGAGACATTTAACCATTTCATGTATCAAAAGGAGGAAAAAACATGAACAAAAAGGTTATCAGCGCACTTCTTTGTGGCACAATGATCCTTGCTGCTGCTGCACCGGCACTTGCTTCTGAGGATGGAGTTAAGATCGCTCTGGTCGGCAAATCTGCAGGAAATGCTTTCTTCGAGATCGCTGCTTCTTCATTTGTTGAAACAGTTGAGGCAGAAGGCGGCACAGTAGAGGTAGTTTATCCTGAGACAGCTACAGCTGACGCTCAGATCAAGGTTCTTGACAACCTGATCTCTCAGGACTTTGACGCTATCTGCATTTCTGCAAACGATGTTAACGCTCTTCAGGCAAAACTTGAGGAAGCTATGGACGCAGGTATCGCTGTTTCTTCTTTCGACTCTGCTCCGAATGCTGACAGCCGTGAAGTATTCGTAAACCAGGCAGGTACAGTTGCTGTTGGACAGGCTCTGATCGATGCTGTTTATGACATCGCAGGCGGCGAAGGCCAGTTTGCTATTCTTTCCGCTACTTCTCAGGCAGCTAACCAGAATGCATGGATCGATGCTATGAAGAAGATCATGGAAGAAGACGAGAAGTATGCGAATCTTGAGCTGGTTGAGGTTGCTTACGGCGATGACGAGCCGCAGAAATCCACCGATCAGACAGATGCTCTTCTTGCAAACTATCCGGATCTGAAAGTTATCTGCGCTCCGACAACAGTTGGTATCGCAGCAGCTGCTAAATACCTTCAGGACAATGGTTCTGCTACAAAGCTTACCGGCCTTGGACTGCCGTCTGAGATGCTTGAGTACACAGGCGATGACGATGCACATAGCTGCCCGTACTTCTATCTGTGGGATATGCAGGGCCTTGGAAAACTCAGCGCATATGCAACAATCGCTCTTGCTAACGGCGAGATCACAGGCGCTCTTGGCGAAACCTTCACAGCAGGCGACCTTGGTGAGTACACCATCACAGAAGCTGATGACGGCGGCACAGAGATCGTTCTTGGCCTTCCGCTTGAGTTCAACTCTGAGAACATCGAAGAAATGGCTAAGCTGTACTAATTTGTGATCATTATCCATGGATGCATCGTTTTCATAAATGAAGAGTAATGCGTGCATGACTTAAAAGCAGGGGACTGTTCTCGAGGACAGTCCCCTGTTTTTTGCTATATCCGGGAGATAATGTATCCTTGAATAAACGGTTTATATATAGTAAACTCTTAGGTAACTGCTTAGAGAAGCAATTTATCGGAGGACATTATGGTTTCATTTGAAAGTGACTATATAGCAGGCGCGCACCCGGAAGTGTTAAAGCGGCTGGTCGAGACCAACATGGAGAGCCTTTCGGGGTACGGGACAGACCGGTATTGCGAGAGCGCAAAGGAGAAGATCAGGCAGGCCTGTGGGCTTCCCGAGGCACAGGTAGAGTTCCTCGTCGGGGGTACGCAGACGAACTCGGTGATCATCTCGACGATGCTTGCGGATTACGAGGGCGTCATTGCGGCGAAGACCGGACACATCAGTACGCATGAGGCGGGGGCGATCGAATACACCGGGCATGAAGTACTGGAGCTTCCGCAGAAGGGCGGGAAGATCCGGGCGGAGGATCTGGAAAGATTTCTACGCGATTTTTATGCGGACGGCAACCATGAGCATATGGTGTTTCCTGGCATGGTTTACATTTCACATCCTACCGAATACGGAACCCTGTACACCAAAAAAGAGCTGGAAGATATTGCAACAGTCTGCCGCAGGTATAAAATGCCTCTGTATCTGGATGGCGCCCGCCTGGCCTATGGGCTTATGGCGCCGGGCACAGATGTGACTTTGGAAGACGTTGCCCGCCTCTGCGATGTGTTTTATATCGGCGGCACCAAATGCGGCGCCTT
>CACWYF010000187.1 GCA_902765035.1 uncultured Eubacteriales bacterium | reverse complement strand
TTCCGAGATCCATTGTTGCACCGAGGATAGCTACGAGTGCGTAGAGGATCAGGAAAGGCTTTGCGGCCTTGCTGCCGAAGAGGAACTCAGAGCATCTTGTTCCGTAGAGTCCCCATCCGAGGATAGTCGAGAATGCGAAGCAGCACATTGCTACAGCTGTAAAGACTGATACCCAGCTTCCGTATGTGTTTGTGAAGCCCTGGATCGTGATCTCAGCTCCTGCAGGTACGCCATACTCGAACTGAGCGCGTCCGCAGAGGATGATAAGTGCTGTCATTGTGCAGATAACGATAGTATCTACGAATACCTCGAAGATTCCGAAGAATCCCTGCTTTACAGGGTGGTTAACGTCAGCGCTGGCGTGTGCCATTGAACCTGTACCAAGTCCTGCCTCGTTGGAGAAGATACCTCTTGCGATACCTTTCTGAACGCTGAGGAACATGCTTCCTACAACACCGCCTGTAACGCCTGAAGGACTGAATGCGCCTGCAAAGATTGAACCGATAGCGGACGGAACGTATCTCCAGTTGATGACGATAACGCCGAGTCCGAGCAGGATGTAGAATACAGCCATGAACGGAACGAGTTTCTCAGTAACAGCTCCGATTCTCTGTACGCCGCCGATCAGGATGAATGCGATGAGGATCGCAATAACGATACCGAGGATGAGGTTGAGGGTCTTGATCCCTCCGTCTCCCATTACGTTGAAGGATGTAAGCGCAGTGTCAATAGATGTTGTGATCGTGTTGACCTGTGTAGCATTACCTGTACCGAATACAGCGAGGACGCCGAAGATCGCGAACAGTGATCCGAGCCACTTCCAGTTCTTTCCGAGGCCGTTCTTGATGTAGTACATAGGTCCGCCTACATATGTGCCTGTGTCATCGATCTCTCTGAAGTGAACTGCAAGTGTTACTTCCGAGAACTTGGTGCACATTCCGAGCAGTGCGGATATCCACATCCAGAAGACTGCTCCCGGGCCGCCTATGGCGATAGCGCCGGCTACGCCTGCGATGTTGCCCGTTCCGACTGTCGCGGCAAGTGCCGTACACAGCGCCTGGAAAGGTGAGATAGCTCCCTCGGCTGTGGCGTCCTTGTTGAAGATCTTGCCGAAGGTCTCCTTCATCGCGAGTCCGAACTTGCGGATCTGGATGAATCCGGTCCTGATACTCAGGTAGAGGCCGATTCCGAAGATGCATACCATTGCAGGCACGCCCCATACGAAATTGTTGACGGCAGAGTTGATACTAGCAATTGTTTCCATTTTTCTCTCCTTACTTATCTCCGTAAACACTCCATGAAGCAGGGGACAGGCGTGGAAACAACGTGCTGTGAGAGCAGCACCGGAAGAATGCATAATCTCTGAATAAAATAAACAGGGAACATGCATGCAAAACTATTGCATCATGTTCCCTGTACATTTTACCTGAAAGTATTACTTCTTCGGTGACCGCCGCAGCGGCTCTCTCCAGAGGCTCGTCCGCACTACGTCCATTTACCTGAAAGCTTCACACATGCTCTGATGAAGACATATGCTTTCTTCTTCGACTTGCCGCAGTCAGTTTTTATACCGGCTGTGATCTTTCCGTAGGTGCTTCATTCGAATATTTGGCTTACGGCTGTAACCTATCATAAAGTTGCATTTATAATCAATCTTTGTTAATATTTTGACGGTATTGTTCGCGAAAAGAACAACAGAGGGGCGCGTAACCCTTGAGATTACTGGAGCTGCGCAATTTTTTACCCAATTGGAGAAGTAGATTTGAACACACAGAGAATAAGGATTTTACTTACAGCAATAGACAAAGGCAGCCTCACCAAGGCGGGCCAGACTCTCGGATATACTCAGTCGTATCTGACGCAGACGGTGAAGGCTTTTGAAGATGAAATCGGTTTTCCGCTGCTGGTCAAGACCAACAGGGGAGTTGAGCCTACCAATGAGGCACAGATGCTGATACCGGCCATGAGAGAGCTCATAAGAAGCGAAGAGAAGCTTGATCAGGAGATGGCTGAGATACAGGGACTGCACAGGGGAACGATCAGGATCGGCACATTCGTCAGTACATCAGTTTACTGGGTGCCGCAGATAATAGAGTATTTCCACAACAATTATCCGGAGGTGGTGTTCCAGATAGAGGAGCTCGGTCATGAGGAAATGATAAGAGGACTTATTGACGGGTCGCTGGATATAACTCTGATGAGTGATCCGGGGGGAAAGGTGAACATAGACTTCATTCCTGTTCTGGAGGATCCTATGATGGTCGTCTTCCAGCCGGATAAATACGACCTCAGTATGTATGATTATGTTCCAGTCGATATTCTCAGGGACTATCCGTTCATAATGACGTATAAGAGCTATGACAAGGACCCGCACAAGGTATTTGAGGATGCGGGATTCATGCCGCAGGTCAGATATCACTCAAGAGATGACTTCGCAGTCCTCTCGATGGTGCAGAGGGGCCTTGGACTAGCCATACTTCCTGAACTGACTATCAATGAGTTCCCGGGAGACTATGATACAAGGATGCTTGACCCTGAAGCATACCGTACTCTCGGTATAGGGATAAGGTCGGTCGAGGATGCAGGCCCGCTTGCGAGATTTGTAATCAAGTACATCAGGGAGAATATACGCTGATATTACGGAAAACAGTCAGATCATCTGATGCAGTCCTTTAAAAACCGGCAGGCAACAGAAAAGCCCGGCGTCAGTGCCGGGCTTTTCCGATGAGGTTTATGATTCTGGATTTCACTATTATTTTCCGAGTACGTCTGGTGCGTTCTTCTCGAGTTCGTAAGTGATGATTCCGGATACTGCTACGATTCCAAGTGCGAGTGCCATAGTGTTACCTCCTGATAAAAGTTTTAGATTTGGTTGTTTGAAGTTGGTATGTCATGCACCGGTTTCTGGCTATCCGCCGGTGCTCTTTCTTTCTGATAAAAATTTAACACTTATAGATAAGTCAGTAAAATGGGAGTTCTGCATATCCGGTATTACAAAAACTAATGGCAAAATTTTCGCGCAAATCAGGTTAAAAATAATCGCAGTATGCACGGTGCATAGCGTATAATATACATCGAACTGAAAGGAGAACTACTATGGCTAAGAAATATATCGGTGTCGATGTAGGCGGCACATCCATTAAACTCGGCATAGTTGACGACAGAGGAGAAGTCCTCATTAAAAAGGAATCAATATACACAGATGAAGGAGACGGAAGGACCGCCATTCAGGCTATCAAGGACAGCATCCGTGAGCTGATAGAAGAGCAGGACCTGAGCGGATCTGACATATCGGGCATCGGCGTATCCGCTGCCGGCTGCATTAATTCAGTTGAGGGCTGCGTAGCCAAAAACGGAGGCAATGTACCTGGCTGGTCAGGAACTGAGGTCTGCAAAGAGCTGACAGATGAGTTCGGATACTTCACGACACTTGCAAATGACGCTAACTGCGCAGTACTGGGTGAACTGTGGGCAGGTGCTGCCATGGGCTATACGGATGTCGTAGGCGTCACGCTCGGAACAGGTGTAGGCGGCGGCATCATAACAGGAGGCAAACTCCTGGAGGGTGCACATGGTTATGCCGGTGAGCTCGGACACTTCCCGACACACGCAGGCGGAGACCACTGCATCTGCGGACTTGACGGCTGTTTTGAAAGGTATGCTTCCACTTCAGCTCTGATAAGGACAGCAGTAGCTGAAGATCCAGATCTTAAGAGCGGCAGGGTCCTCTTCAGCGCAGCTGAAGCAGGAGACAGACACGCTCTCGATCTTCTTGACAGATGGATCGGTGAGATAGCATACGGCATTGCAGGCCTCATACATGTGTTTGACCCGCAGCTGGTTCTCATAGGAGGCGGAGTTTCTGCGCAGGATAAGCTGCTGATACAGCCGCTCAAAGAGAAAGTGCTCTCGATGATAATGCCTGATTTTGCGGACGATCTGGAATTCAGACCTGCAGCACTTGGTAATGATGCAGGGCTCATCGGTGCTGTCTACTATCTGATGAGCAGGGAAAATACAGCACGCAGGCAGAAGTAGCAGAGGGGAGCCGTCACAGGATAATGACACTTACTTTACACAGAGGAAGACCGGCATCGCCGGAAGGAAGACTTGAGAAGGAAATCAGGGTATATGATCTTCTCGATGAGCTTGGGATAGAGTATTACAGACTGGATCATGAACCTGCGGATTCACTGCATCCTGAAGTATGTGAAGCTGTCGAAGAGGCACTGGGTGCCAGGATATGTAAGAACCTCTTTCTTGCCAACAGGCAGCGGACGAAGTTCTACATGCTGATGATCCCTGAAGAGAAGACATTCAGGAGCAGCGAGATATCAAAACAGGCGGGGAGCTCGAGACTGCATTTTGCAGAACCTGAATACATGCTCGAGATGGTAGGAACCACACCGGGATCTGCCAGCGTGATGGGACTCATGAACGATACAGAGCACAGAGTGCAGCTTCTGGTCGATGAAGATCTCTTTAAGCAGGAATACATCGGCTGCCATCCGTGCATCAATACATCAAGCCTCAGGATTCGCAAGGAAGATATCTTCGATAAATTTGTGAAGGCAACGGGGCATGACTGGATCACAGTGAAGGCAGGACAAGGGGACGAATAATGAGATATTACGACAGGGTCGTCAATTATTACGAAACGGATCAGATGGGCATAGTCCATCACTCCAACTATATAAGATATTTTGAGGAAGCGAGATGCTCTTTTATGGAGCAGGCAGGATATCCGTACGCCAGACTAGAAGAGGAAGAGATAGTGAGCCCGACGCTGGCTGTTTCATGCAGGTATCTGCACGCGGTAAAGTACGGCGATACCATCAGGATAGCAGTCAGGATGGTAAAGCTGAGCAGGCTCAAATGTTCCTTCACATATGAGGTCACTGATACGAAGACTGGGGAGATAAGGGCAAAAGGAACTTCTGAACACGGTTTTCTCACGCGTGAAGGAAAGCCTGTGATCATGCCTAAGGACAGGCCTGAATTCTACGCGATGTGTCAGGCGGAATATGAGCCTGAAGAGTAGCAGGAACTTAGGGAAAAGGGAAACGGAGACAATTACTGAAATGAGTGAAATGGGAT
>CACWYF010000186.1 GCA_902765035.1 uncultured Eubacteriales bacterium | reverse complement strand
AAGTTCTCGATGAATACGACCTTGATCCTCTTGCTTACAACAGGGTCAGAGTTGACCACGTCAGCGATGCTGTTGATGAACTTGATGACTTCCTTGGCGAACACATATCCCTGAGCGGCCTTGCCGGCAAAGATGAATGTGTAGTTGTTGATAGGAAGATCAGGGTTCTCCTTGAGTCTGTTGTAGAGATCCAGGATCTTGAAGCAGTTCAGAAGCTGTCTCTTGTATGCGTGAAGTCTCTTGACCTGTACGTCGAATACAGAGTCAGGATCGATCTCGATCTCCATGTTCTTTCTTATGTATTCAGCCAGTCTGACCTTGTTCTCCCTCTTGGCTGCAGCGAGCTCTGCGAGGAACAGGCTGTCCTTGCTGTACGCATTAAGCTTGCTGAGCTGCTCAAGGTCGCTCTGCCACTTTGTTCCGATGGCCCTGTCGATCAGCTTGGTGAGAGGCTGGTTGGCCTGGATCAGGAATCTTCTGTGGCTGATTCCGTTGGTCTTGTTGTTGAATCTTTCAGGATACAGCTTGAAGAACTCGCTGAATACTGTCTTGGTCAGGATATCCGAGTGAAGAGCGGATACGCCGTTGACTGAATGGCTTCCGATAACTGACAGATTAGCCATCTTGACCTGTCCGTCCCACAGAGCCGAAGTCTCTCTCGACATGACATGGTAGTTCTCATCTTCTCCGGGAAGATGTGCCTGCCATCTTCTGTTGATCTCGTCGATGATCATGTAGATCCTTGGAAGCAGCTCCTGGAATTCAGGGATGCTCCACTTCTCGAGAGCCTCAGGAAGTACTGTATGGTTGGTGAACGAGATGGTTGCCTTTACGATCTTCCATGCGTCATCCCATTCAACGCCCTCTTCATCCATCAGGACTCTCATGAGCTCAGGGATGCACATTGTAGGGTGTGTATCGTTGATGTGGATCTGCACTCTGTCAGGCAGCTTGTCCCATTCATTCTTGCCGTATTTTGTCTTGTAATCCCTGATGATCATGCCGATGCCGGCAGCAACGAGGAAGTACTCCTGTCTGAGTCTCAGCTTCTTGCCGATACCCTGTCTGTCATCAGGATAGAGGATGCTTGTGATAGCCTCGATCTCACTTCTCTCCTTCATTGCCTTGCTGTAGTTGCCGGCATTGAAGGCCTCCATGTCGATGGTGTCGTGTACAGGCTGTGCATCCCAGAGGTGAAGTGTGTTGACTGTCGTTCCGCCAAAACCGAGTACGGGTACATCGTAAGGTACCGCTCTTACGGTGTTGTAGTCGACGTGCTCGTACTCCATCTCACCGTTCTTGTAAGTTCTCTCTACTCTTCCGCCGAATCTTACGATAACGGAATCATAAGGCTTTGCTCTTTCCCATGAATACCCTTCGTCAAGCCATGCATCCGGAAGCTCGATCTGATAGCCGTTCTCGATCTTCTGTCTGAAGAGTCCGAACTTGTATCTGAGTCCCATGCCGTCGCCTCTGATGCCGAGTGCAGCCATGGAATCGATAAAGCATGCTGCCAGTCTGCCGAGACCGCCGTTTCCGAGACCCGGATCCGGTTCAACTGCGCATACGCTGTCCAGGTCGGTGCCAAGCTCCTTAAGACCTTCTGCTGCGTAATCCCTGATGCCGAGGTTGATGAGGTAGTTCTCCATCAGCTTTCCGATAAGGAACTCCATGGAGAAGTAATATACCTTCTTGCCTGCAGGTGCTGAAGGATCTGTGAATGCTTCTCTTCTGAGAGCAGTCTCATGCTGAACGAGTCCTACGAGGACCTCGAACTGATCCTTTTCGCTCAGCTTCTCAGCATGGATGCCGTACAGCTCTTCTGCGATTCGTGTAAATTCTCTCTTGAAACCTTCTTTTGATTTGATCATAAAACCTCGTTATCCCTTCATTTTTTTATTTTCTTTTTAATTTAAATATGCAACCTCCGATGACCGGCAGCTTGACCGTGATCGAGTACGGCATGCCGTGCATAGGCTTTTTCTTAGCCCTTACCTGGCGTGTGTTGACTCTGTTGCTGCCTGCGTACTTAGCCGCATCGGAACTGAATATTTCCTTGTAGAATCCCTTCTCAGGTACACCGATGGTGAACTCGTCGAAGGCCTGTACGCCTGTGTTGAGGATGACTATAAGGGTCTCATCATCACAGATCCTCATGTAGCTGTAGATGTTCTGGTCTCTGTTGTCAGCATCGATCCACCTGAATCCATCCCAGCTTGTATCCTGCGCCCACAGTGCAGGATGTTCGAGGTAGAGCTCGTTGAGCTCCTTTACGAACCTCTTATGCTTCTCATGGTTCTCGTACTCAAGGAGGAACCATTCGAGCTGCTCATATTCTCTCCACTCGATGAACTGTGCTATCTCGTGGCCCATGAATCTGAGCTTCTTCCCCGGATGTGTCATCTGATACATCATCAGGAGCCTGCTGCCGGCAAACTGTCTCCACGTGTCTCCCGGCATCCTTCCGATGAGGGACGCCTTGCCGTGGACGACCTCGTCATGCGACAGAGGCAGTATGAAATTCTCGCTGTATGCATATGTCAGTGAGAATGTAAGCTTGTTGTGGTGATAGCTCCTGTACGGGAAGTCCTGCTTCATGTACTCGAGCGTATCGTTCATCCAGCCCATGTTCCACTTGTAGTGGAATCCGAGGCCTCCGTTTTCAGGCGGCCATGTGACCATAGGCCATGCAGTGCTCTCCTCGGCGACTGTGAAGACGCCCGAGAATGCAGTGCCGATCATATAGTTGAACTCCCTGAGGAACGAGATGGCCTCGAGGTCTCCGTCTCCGCCTTCTCTGTTCGTCTTGAATTTTGACCTGTCTGAAATGCCGAAGTTCAGATAGAGCATGCTGCTGACGCCGTCGACTCTGATGCCGTCCGCATGATACTCATCGACCCAGAACATCGCATTGGACAGGAGGAAGCTCCTGACCTGGTTTCTGCTGAAGTCGAACTTGTATGTTCCCCAGTCAGGGTGTATCTCTGTCTCGTACAGCTTGCTGCCGTTGAAATTGCAGAGGCCCTGCTCGTCAGGACAGAAATGGCCCGGCACCCAGTCGAGGATGACTCCGATGCCCTCCTGATGGCAGCGGTCCATGAAATACTTGAAGTCTGCAGGGCTGCCGTATCTGGATGTAGGGGCATAGTAACCCGTCACCTGATATCCCCATGAAGCGTCAAGAGGATGCTCCATTACAGGCATCAGCTCAAGATGGGTGTATCCCATCTCCTTGACGTAAGGGATGAGCTTGTCTGCCACTTCTCGGTAGTTGTAGAACTCTTCGCTGCCCGGCTCTCTGATCCAGGCTCCGAGGTGGCATTCATATATGTTCATCGGACCGGTGAAGGTGTTCTTCTTCGCCCTTTCGGATATCCACTCCTGATCGTGCCACTCGTATGATATGTCACTGACCACCGATGCTGTCCCCGGTCTCAGCTCAGATCCGAATCCGAACGGGTCCGCCTTGAGGAGATGTGTTCCCGCAGCGGTCTCGATGTCGTATTTATACTTGTCACCGGCAGAGGCATTCTGAATGAAGCCTGTGTAGAT
>CACWYF010000185.1 GCA_902765035.1 uncultured Eubacteriales bacterium | reverse complement strand
GACCTCGTCGGCGGAACCCTTCGGGAGGGGCAGTTCACTTTCCACCTGATCGATGGAGAAGGAAACCTCGTTCAAAGCGCGACCAATGACGCGAACGGTAATATTTCATTCCACGCTTTGGTCTTTGACGCTGACGGAGAGTATGACTACCATCTGTTCGAGGTAGCAGATACAGCTGCAACGGATATAATATTCGATCCGACTGAGTACGATGTACATATAGTCGTTGTCGGCGGACGCGCCCGCGAAGTCACATATATAAATGAAGATACCGAAGCGACGACAACGGTTCCTATGTTCCGTAATCAGATAATCGATACTGATTCAGACAAGCTGACAGCCAGAAAGGTCTTCGTAGACAGCGAGACGGGCAAAGCCATCAAGCTGACCGAAGGTGAATTCACTTTCACAGCTACCACCAACGATTATCCGCCTGTCGTTTACACCGGCGTCAACGATGAGAACGGTATGGTGACATTCAAGGATGCTGCCGACAAAGAGGTGGACATTGACAGCTTTGATCAGCCGACGACATTCGTCATAGCTGAGACCGATGGTTCATATACAGGAACAGTAGAGGAAGGCCAGACGCTGACATATGATGATTCAACTCACAACGCGACAGCAGAGGTGACGACAACAACGATCACAGTCAATCCGTGGACGCAAACACAGGTGGATTCTAATACAACGAACCTTACATTGACATTCACCCCGTCTGATACTAGCGGATCGACATACTATATCGGGGCTGATGGGTTTTCACCTGCATATTCAGAAATAAGAAGTGACAATACTGTTACGTTCACTATCCCTATCAACAAAAACCCATTGACCAGAGACAATGTGGCCCGCGATTATACTCTAGAGTATGGTAAGGGTAACAACTGGTGGTACGGGAAGCAAGCTGTTGGTAAGGCTACTATCAGAATAAGAGCCGGCGAATGGGGACAAGCCCCTGTCGTGATTGAGTCGGTAAGAGTAGACGGAAATACTCTGGCACCTTATACCAAGACGGAAAAGACCGTCAAACTCGTATATGAGGAAGGGTCATATCCTGTCTTCACAAACAGGATCACAGGGTCGCAGCCTGAGAAGACCGACTTTACATTCACCAAGGAATGGCTGGATCTCGATGGCAGGGTAGACACGACCTGGCCGCAGGACATTAGCGTGACTCTGTACTCGCAGAAGGGCAAAGTCGCCGACCTGACTCTCAGCAATCAGGACGACTCATTCGGCGATCTGACATGGACGGCCACTGCGAACCCTGACGGAACAGTCAGGTTTGTGATAAAGGACCTGCCTGCGAAAGACGGTGACGATGACCTCGTTTACTATGTACAGGAGGAACAGGCGGACGGATACAAAGCGCCTAAGTACGCCATGATACAGAGCGACGGATCCATAGTTATAAAGCCTGACAGTGATGTCACCAAAGACAGAGCCAATGACGGCCAGGCGATAGTCAATACTCCGGAAGGAGGCTACGAGCTCCCGAGCACGGGCGGCATGGGCACAAAATGGTTCTATGCAGCCGGAAGCATTCTTCTGATCGTAAGCCTGCTGGCTTTGGCAGGAAAAGCCGGGTCAGTCAGAAGATAAATCAGCAAAATGCTGTACCGGAGAGCAACTTGTGCCGTCTTATAGCTCATATTTATACGCGAGGTACAAGTATTCAAACAGCCTATTTGTTGTAATCTTTAACGAAATATAAAATTACTATGTTAAGGATAAATAACAGAATTTGCTATTTACTTTAGGAGGTATGAAATATGTCAATTGAACTGGAATATGCATTAGAGCACAAGAATGATCCTGCCGTACTTTGCTGCAGAATGGAGCCGGGCGAGATCTCGCACCACAACCTCGAAGACCCTGCAATCTTCCCAGACCTGGTAGATACAGGACTTCTGAACCTTGATGGCTGCCTGACAATCGGACAGTGCCTCGGCGCTACACTCAAGGAGACTTCTGACTCCCTGACACCGCTCACAGCTGCTATCGTTGACAACATCCAGGATCCTGCTGCTGACGAAGCTCCTGCTGAGGAAGCTGCTGCACCTGCTGAGGCTGCTGCTCCTGCTATGGCTGTTCCTGCAGGAACACAGGTTACTGTCGGCGGCGGAGTTGTTAAGCTTTACATCGCTGAGGGTAAGGACATCGCTATCGAGTTTCCAGTATAAGATAAATTCGTAATAGCTTATAATTAACTGATAGCCGCCTCTGTGGTGGCTATCAGTTTCTTAAAATAACAAGAAGGGGTGAATAAATGGAACTTATCAAAGAACTGCCTGCAGTGTTTGAAGATTTTGCAGAAGCAAGAAGAAACGCGTTCGTTAACGTCAAGAAGGTAAAGGATCAGGGGATCCCTGTAATCGGATCCTACTGCACATACTTCCCTCAGGAGCTCGCTATCGCAGCAGGTGCTGCTACTGTAGGTCTCTGCTCAACATCAGGCGAGACAATCGCAGCTGCCGAGAAGGATCTTCCTGCCAACCTTTGCCCGCTGATCAAGTCCAGCTATGGATTTGCTAAGGAGGACAAGTGCCCGTTCTTCTATTTCTCCGACATCGTAGTAGGTGAGAATACATGCGACGGCAAGAAGAAGATGTACGAGCTGATGAGTGATTTCAAGGACGTATTCATCATGGATCTTCCTAATTCACAGAGCGACAAGGGACTTGAGCTCTACAAGGAAGAACTTCTGAGAATGAAAGACTACGTTGAGAAGAAGTTCGAGGTTACTATCACAGATGAGGATATGCGCAAGGCTGTAAAGCTCGAGAATGAGATCAGAGTTGCCAAGAAGAACCTCGTAGATACAATGAAGAACGATCCATGCCCTGTTTCAGGACTCGACATGTTCCACGTACTCTACGGCAGCGGCTTCAAGTTTGACCATACTGCAATCGTTCCTGAAATCGAGGCTGTTCAGGCTAAGATCGAGAAGGAATACGCTGAAGGCACCAACATCGGAAAGAGACCTCGTATCGTCCTTACAGGATGCCCGATCGGGGGCGTAACTGAGAAAGTTATCAAGGCTATCGAGGATAACGGCGGCGTAGTAGTTGCAATGGAGAACTGCGTAGGCGCAAAGCAGTATGACAGGCTCATCGACGAAGACGCTGAGGACATCTGGGAAGCAACAGCTTACAGATATCTGCAGATCGGCTGCTCGGTAATGACCCCGAACCCTAACAGATATGATCTGCTCGGAAGAACTATCGACGAGTATAATGCAGACGGCGTAATTGAGATGACACTCCAGGCATGCCACACCTACAATGTTGAGTCCAAGTCCATCGAGAAGTTCTGCACAGAGAAGAAGAACGTTCCTTACTTCCACGTAGAGACAGACTACTCCACAGCAGACGTAGCTCAGCTCAACACAAGAATCGCAGCATTCATCGAGATGCTCTAAGGATTCACCATTATTAACAGAAAACCCCGCGTTAGACGCCAATGTCATTAAGTTAATGACAAAACAGAATCAACTGGGAACTGCAATTTGAGCGGATCCCAGTTTTTCTTTGCTTGAATATCGATTTTGTAACC
>CACWYF010000184.1 GCA_902765035.1 uncultured Eubacteriales bacterium | reverse complement strand
TTCGCCTCGAGTCTCTCAGGGTCGACAACGACCTTCTTCAGATTCAGGTCATGCGGCTCCTTCACGGCATTATAGTCATTAGTGACATAAGCATACTGCCTGTAGTCCTCATTATGAGAGCTTACATTGAAGATGCCCTCAAATTCACTCTCACTTGTAAATGTGAACCTGCGTGAGACCCACACGTAATTCTGAGTGGCCTCATCCCATACGGAATACGGTCCCTCGAAATCTATCTCATCCGGTGCGGTACCTCTGACTGTCGTTGAATTGATCTCAGTGAGCTTGTGCTCATTACCGACAGACAGAGGCGGTGTCAGCCACTCGACATAGTAATTGCCGTCTTCGTCGATCTTGATGCCGGCGCCCATATAACCGGTCTGGTCATTAGTTCCTTCAGCATCCCTGACAAGAGACGGATCATCATCCGGCTTGAGTACAAGAGTCGTAATCAGCATTTCCTGAGTAGTACCCGAAGTACTCTCGTTAGTGTGTGTCCATACTTTGATCGCAAAGTTCGGATCGATCTCGTCCTGACTATCCAGTCCGACGAAAGTCTTGCGAATGATCTTCTGCTTGAACGGCTCGTCATTTCCCGGGAATCCATACCACTCGTTGGTAACATGAACTCCATGGCGTGCAACGATCCAGCCGCCGCCCTTATCCGTGGCGCTGAAGCTGCCATGAGGGACGAGGAATATTCCGCCTATCGGGTTGGATGCCATAACAGTTGCGGTGACATCCGGGAAGTTCCAGATGACTTTGTTCCAGAAATCTCCATCCGATGCCGGCGCATCATTCATATCATTTCCGGCCTTGTGGATATCCCCGATCTGCTCTCCGTTATTGTCTACAAGTTTGATCTTGATGTTAGCAGGCGGAGCAGCGTTTTCTCCATTGATATTGAAGACGACAGTCTGTCCCGGTCTCTTTACGATCGTAAATCCGTTCGGCTCGCCGCTGATGGCTGTCGCGTCAAGAATTATTGTCGCATCCTTTGCATAAGGACTGACATCGACCGAAGTCATGGAAGGCAAAGTCAGCATGTTCTTGGTCGCGAGGGATTCCGCCTGTTTGCAGGCGTTGGATATCATGATCTCTACACGGTCCTCGAGCTCGTGCCTGTTCCTGACGATAGTCTCTTCCTGATTGATGCTGTTGACCTTGCCGCTGTCCTGCTCTGTTACATAATAAGCTGCAGCCTGAATTTTCTCCGTCGTCAGTGGCTGTCCGTTGTTTGTTACGCTGGCCGCAATATTAGGTACGACGTCGATTCCGTCAGAACGGTGCCCGTAGTGGGTCTGCGTATTCTGGTTCTGGATGTTCAGGTCCTTGGCCGCGAAGTTAGTGTAGCAATTATTCGGGAGATCAACATCCTCTCCAACGATACCGTAGTTGATAGCACGGTCCATTATCGTATCCACGCTTGTGCTGCTTTGCGCGTCAGTGACTCCAAGAGTGAATCCGATCGTGTTGCTGGATGGCGAAACAGTCGTGTCCGGCGGCAGTTCGGCAGCGTATCCGAAGATGTAGCCTCCGTCAGTGTCGACCCAGTTATTATTGTTCGAATCGAGAACGTTGTTATAGTTCCACTCCGTCTGGAGTTCTCTGTTATCCTTGGCGTATACCAGATACAGCCTGTATGTGTTAGGCGGCACGTTGTTGATAGTCGCCGAAGCCTGCTGATTGGTAAAGCTGATCTTCGCGCCATAGGCTCTGCTATCATTGGACGCAAGCAGATACGCGTACAGATTGTAGCCCAGCGACTGCATATCCGTCCCCTGCAGCGAAGCATTGATATTAACATTAGTATTCGCTGTAGTGACTGTTATGACTGAGAGGCTGTCCAGTGAGAACTTAAGCGACTCGCCTTTGTCCACATTGACCACAGCATCTTCCACGATCTCCTTCTTGATATTCTTAGGAGAGATCTTGTCGGAGGAAGAACTGTCTGTCTTTCCGTCTACAGGAAGATGGATTATCTTCAGCGCGTTCTCTGTATCTTCGTCCAGGCCGATGTAGTCTGTCAGCTGGTTCTTCTTGAATTTCAAAGTGACCTTGACATCGCCGTCTCTTGGCTCGAATTCTTTGCCATCGACCATAACTGATACATCGAAAAGCAGCGAGTTGTTCTTATCATACGGCTTGTCGGCAAAGCCACGGTTCAGAGCCGTCATATAAGCGCTATACTCGTCAGTACCCTGCTTGAGCGCTTTGACCTCAAGCTTGGCGTCATCCGGTATCTTCTTTGAATCTCTGACGACTGCCGTTACAGATATATCTTCATCATCATAAGTCAGCTTGAGCTTCTCTACGGCCCTGTCTTCGGACGTCTTTTTATCTTTATCTGAGACCGCAGCTGCACCCCGGTCTTTCGCTTCATCATTCCCGGCAGAGTCTGTATTCCCAGTCTGAGCCGCATCCGCATCCGCCTGATCTTTTCCTGCTTCTGCGGAGTCTGATGAGACCTGATTTTCCTTCTTTCCGGAGTTATCGGTCTCAGCCTGTTCCTCAGATAATGTATCCTTTGCAGTGTACACGCCGATCGATTCTGCATTGTCCTTATCCAGCGTTAATGCCGGCAGGATCAGCATATATACAGTACAAAAAACAACGACAACAGAGAGGAGCCTGACAGAAGTCCTCCTGTGTCGCTTCGAATCGTTGTTGCTATACCCTTTTTTCAGCAGATCGATAAAATCCCGTGTGATTCTCACATCAATTATCTCGTTGTCTATTATTATTACGGTTTACGGCTATTACGGTTTACGGCTATTACGGTTTACGGCCGAGCCTTTTCCGTCAACTAAAAATTATAGCACATTGTGCAAAAAATACCATCAGCACATATTGACCGGAACACGAAGGGAACGCCGGAGCTGTTCTTACTCGAGTCCCGGGAAACCGAGCTGTCTCAGGGCCTCAAACAGAACTATGTTAGCTGCGTTCGAGAGGTTGAATGACCTCAGTCTCGTATCCGCGCTCATGGGAATGCGTATCGCCCACTCTTTATTTGCTTCGATGAAGTCACGCGGAAGACCTGCGGTCTCGCGGCCGAAGAGTATCATGTCCTCATCTCGGAATTCAGCCTCGGTATAGTATTTATCCCCTTTTGTGGTTGAGAGCCACATCCTGCGGCCTTTATATTTCTCGAGAAACTCCTCAAAGCTCTCATGCACTTCGAGTTTTACATACGGCCAGTAATCCAGCCCCGCCCTTCTCAGGCTCTTCTCATCAAGGCTGAATCCGAGAGGCTTAACAAGGTGCAGCACGCTGTCAGTCGCAGCAGCTGATCTTGCAATATTACCCGTATTAGGCGGGATCTCAGGTTCTACCAGTACTATATGGATCGACATTTTTCCTCTTTTCAGCATGCCGCAGTCGGTGCACCTGTAATTCTTATCAGGACTCTACGGCTTTGCACCTTTCATCTATTATCGCTTCGACGTCATCTATGTCACGCTCGCGCATCAGGATCTCGAGTTCATCTCCTCCGCGCAGTATCGTGTGACCGTCAGGTATGATCTCGACACCGTCCCTCAGAACGGAGACGATAAGTGTCCCGAGCGGCA
>CACWYF010000183.1 GCA_902765035.1 uncultured Eubacteriales bacterium | reverse complement strand
CGAGTATCAGGGATACCCGGTATCCATTTTCGACATTTACTGCGACAAGGGAACTCCGCTCCGCACGACGGTATCGGAGATGGGGCCGCAGCTGTTCTCACAGGTGCTCGACCTGAACGATACACAGACTGAGCTGATGCAGGTCATCTTCAAGATAGCGGACGACCTCGGCCTCGTTCTGACCGATACCAAGGACATGAAGGCGATGCTGCAGTATGCTGCTGACCATAACGCAGATTTCAAGATGGACTACGGCAACATCCCTCAGCAGTCGGCTTCGGCTATCATCCGTGCGATCGTAGCGCTGGAGTCAGAGGGTGCGGACAGGTTCTTCGGCGAGCCGGCTATCGACATCCGGGACTTCTTCCTGACAGCACCGGACGGACGCGGCATCATCAACATCCTCGATGCCGAGACGCTTATAAACAAGCCGAGACTCTACTCGGCATTCATGCTGTACCTGCTGTCCGAGCTCTTCGAGGTGCTGCCTGAGGTAGGCGATCCTGAAAAGCCTAAGATGGTATTCTTCTTTGACGAAGCGCATCTTCTCTTCAAGAACGCGAGCAAGAGCCTCCTCGAGAAGATCGAGCAGGTCGTCAAGCTCATAAGATCCAAGGGCGTATCCATTTTCTTCGTTACGCAGAGCCCGGGAGACATTCCTAATGCAGTAATGGCACAGCTCGGCAACAAGATCGAGCACGGCCTGCATGCATACACTCCTGCAGAGCAGAGAGTGGTCAAGGCTGCAGCTGAGGCGTTCAGGGTCAATCCTGAATTCGATACAGAGGAGCTCCTGCTGAACCTCGCAACGGGTGAGGCCGTTGTCTCCGTCCTTGACGAGAACGGAGCACCTTCGATGGCACAGCACGCTTACGTTTTGCCTCCTGAGAGCCGCATGGGACCTCTCGAGGACGCAGAGAGAGCAGAGCTCATTCAGAACTCGATCTTAAACAGCAAGTACGAGACGATGATCGACTCCGTATCTGCCTATGAAGTTATCACGGGCAAAACGCCTCAGGCACCGGCGGGTGCATCTGCAGGCGGCGGATACACATACAGCGCAGACTTCAATACTCCTGTGCAGGCAGCCGCTCAGACAGATGCTGCGTACGACGTGCAGGCAGACCAGACCATGGCAGCGACCGCAGAAGCTGCACAGACTGCTGACGGTGAGATCTCATTCGACGTCGAGATGGAAGTGGCAAAACAGCATGAGGAGCTGAACTCCAGATTCCCGCAGGAAGAGGCAGAGAGCAGAATATCTCAGAAGAGTTCCTCAAAGGCGGCCAAGGCAGACGCAGAAGAAGAGAGCAGCGGACACTCCATCGGAGACATGGCTGACAGCTTCCTCGGCAAGAGCGGGACCAGACAGGTCATGAGATCGACCGGAGGATCGATCGGAAGAGAGATCGGCAAGACCATCGGCGAGGCGGTCCTCGGTAAGAAGGGCAGAACGATCGGAGGCAACATCGGATCCGCAATCGGAAGAAACCTCTTCGGAACGCTTACGAAAAAGAGATAGGAGGATAAGGACATGCCGCTGACTAAGAAGGACATTACCGATCTTCTGGATTCGAAGAAGATAGAGTATGAGATCGTAGAGCACCAGCCTGTATACACCATAGATGAGATGCTCGAATGCGAGATACCTCATCCGGACCAGATAGCGAAGAACCTCTTCATCAGAGATGACAAGAAGCGGAAATACTATCTGATCACATGCCTCGAGGACAAGAAGATCAACCTCAAGGAATTCAGAAAAGAGCACGACACGCGTCCTCTGACCTTCGCATCCGAGGATGATCTGATGGCCAAAATGGGGCTGTACCGCGGTGCTGTCACGCCTTTCGGCATCCTCAATAACGAAGAAAAGGATGTCATCGTCTTCCTCGACAAGGACTATGAGAACAAAATCATGGGCATCCACCCGTGTGACAACACAGCGACCGTCTTCGTGAATACGAGAGATGTCGTCAAATTGCTTAAAGAGCACGGCAACGAGATCCACTTTATAAAGATGTAGCGGAGCTGCACCAGAGCAGTAATGCCGGTGAAGGCTTCCGGATCACATCAGAATAACATGCAAAATACTATGAGATGCACTCCCGGGTTAAGGGGTGCATCTTTTTTCTGAACAGCTGTAAACTTATGTATCGCGATAAAAACATAATTCCTATTGACGAAGTAGGAATTAAGGAGTATATTCCTATCTAACAGGTAGGAAATAATATCTACAAAAGTTACAGAGAAAGGAGGAGCGCAGATGACCAGAACATTCACCGTAACAAACGATAGCTGTTGTTGTATGGGCATGTGTCCGGGTGTCTGTTCGTATGCGGCAGCTGCGGTGCTTCGATGTCGTCATACAGCAATGTAAGCAGAAGGTCATAACAAGGCACATATGACCTGATGCAGCAGACAAACACGATACTTTTATACAATCTCCCTTTACTACAGAGGCACCGGAAAGGTGCCTCACTTTTTTTAGTCAATTACCGGCAGACCATGAAACCGGCGAAACAATAAAATCATTTTTCACTATAACCACGGGGACAAGAGAAACGGAGGAATGAAACAATGGCAAATATCAGACAGAGCATGACAGAACTTATCGGCGGAACACCAATACTCCAGCTGAACAGATACAGTGAAGAGGCAGGGATAACAGGCGCAACCATACTCGCCAAGCTCGAGTACCTCAATCCTGCAGGATCGGTCAAGGACAGGATCGCACTCAGAATGATCGAAGATGCAGAGGAAAAGGGCATCATTGGACCGGGTGCTACCATCATTGAGCCGACCAGCGGAAATACAGGCATCGGTCTTGCAGCAGTGGCAACAGCAAGAGGCTACAGAGCCATTCTGACCCTTCCGGATACCATGAGCGTTGAGAGAAGGACCATGCTGAAGGCATATGGCGCCGAGCTCGTTCTGACCGAAGGTGCAAAAGGCATGAAGGGCGCGATCGCCAAGGCTGAGGAGCTGAAAAACGAGATCGAGGGAGCTGTGATCCTCGGACAGTTCGTCAATCCGGCAAACCCTGAAGCGCACTAGCTGACGACCGGACCTGAGATCTGGGATCAGACAGACGGAAGGGTAGACATCTTCGTTGCAGGCGTAGGAACAGGCGGAACACTTACAGGCGTAGGCAAGTTCCTCAAGGAGCAGAACCCGGAAGTCAAGGTGGTCGCAGTAGAGCCATCGACAAGCCCGGTCCTGTCAAAGGGTGAAGCCGGTTCGCATAAGATCCAGGGCATAGGTGCAGGATTCGTACCTGATACACTCGACACATCTGTATACGATGAAGTTCTTACTATAGATAACGAAGATGCTTTTGCAGAGGGTAAGAGATTCGCCGGAGCTGAAGGCATACTCGTAGGTATTTCTTCAGGCGCTGCTCTCAAGGCGGCATCGATACTTGCGGCAAGACCTGAGAACGCAGGAAATATTATTGAAGTTGCAAAGAGCTTGGGAAGGGAAATTCCGGTACTCGGCGTTTGCCTCGGTCATCAGGCTATTTGCGCGGCGTTCGGCGCGAAAATAACCTACGCAAAGGAGCTTATGCACGGCAAACAATC
>CACWYF010000182.1 GCA_902765035.1 uncultured Eubacteriales bacterium | reverse complement strand
CAGACCGATTGCCTTGCTCATTCTAACAGCTTAAGCAACAAGAAGGATAACATCCTAACTGGATGTTAGGAGTATTAACCACAAATATATTGTAGTAGACAGGAGGTGTGACATGCTTCTTATATGTTATCCGAAATGCAGTACATGCAAAAAAGCGCAGAAGTGGCTGGATGAAAAGGGTATCAGCTATGACTACAGAGATATAAAGATTGATAACCCATCGAGAGGTGAACTGGCTGAATGGTACGCAGCCAGCGGTAAACCGCTCAGAAAGTTCTTCAACACCAGCGGCATGCTGTACAGAGACATGGGACTCAAGGACAAACTCGGCAATATGACCGACGATGAGATGCTCGATCTGCTCGCAACTGACGGCATGCTCGTCAAGAGACCGCTTGTAATCGACGATGGCGGCGTTTTGATTGGATTCAGAGAAGCTGAGTGGGAGGATATGTTATGCAGGAAATAAAGTGCCCTAACTGCGGACAGGTATTTCAGGTAGATGAGACCGGATACGCTCAAATCGTTCAGCAGGTCAGAGACAGTGAGTTTGAAAAGGAGATCGCAAAACGCGAATCCGAGCTTGCTGAAAAGAGGGAAAACGAGCTGCGTATGGCCCGCATGGAGCAGGAAAAGCAGTTCGATAAGACTCTTTCCGAGAAGGAGTCAGAGCTTGCTGACAGAGAGAAAAAGATCGAACTTCTGAAAGCCGAGAAGCAGAGCGAGACAGAGAAAATCAGAACTGAAAAGGACAATGAGATAGAGCGCCTAAAAGCTGAGCGCGACAGGGAAGTAGAGCGCATAAAGGCTGATAAGGACAGAGAGATCGACAGGCTCCGCGCTGATCTCACAGAGCAGCTCAATAAACTTAAGGCTGAGGTCGAGAAGAGCGATACTGAGAAGGAACTGGCTGTCACCAAGGCTGTTCAGGAAAAGGACAAGGAGATCGCTGACAAGAACGCTGAGATCACTAAGCTCAGCGGTGATCTTGAGGTGCAGCAGAGGCAGAGCGAGCTGACAGAGAAACAGCTCCTGGAGCAGCATAAAGGCGAAGAGATAGAGAGACTCAAGGACTTCAAGGCGCGCCAGTCAACCAAGATGGTTGGAGAAAGCCTCGAGCAGCACTGCCAGAACCAGTTCAATTCGATCAGGATGACTGCTTTTCCGAATGCGTATTTCGAGAAAGATAACGATGCAAGGACAGGCAGCAAAGGGGACTTCATTTTCCGTGAGTCGTCCGATGACGGCACTGAATTCATCTCCATCATGTTCGAGATGAAGAATGAGATGGATACCACTGCTACCAAGCATAAGAACGAGGACTTCTTCAAGGAACTCGACAAGGACCGCAAGGAGAAGAACTGTGAGTATGCGGTACTGGTATCGCTCCTTGAGGCAGATAACGAGCTGTACAACAACGGTATCGTGGATGTTTCATACAAGTATGAGAAGATGTATGTCATCCGTCCTCAGTTCTTCATTCCGATGATAACACTCCTCAGAAATGCAGCCCTCAACTCCCTGAAGTATCAGAGAGAACTGCAGATCGTCAAGAACCAGCAGGTCGATATCCTTCACTTTGAGGAGAATATGGAGAGCTTCAAGAACGCCTTCGGAAGGAATTACGAGCTTGCCAGCCGCAAATTCGAGGACGCGATCAATGAGATCGATAAGTCCATAAGACAGCTTGAGAAGGTCAAGGAGGCGCTTACTTCCTCAGAGAGAAACCTGCGTCTGGCCAACGACAAGGCGCAGGATTTGTCCATCAAGAAACTGACTAAGAATGCTCCGACAGTCAAGGCCATGTTTGAGGAACTTGCCGAGAGCAGGGAAGAAGACTGATAAGTAATACAATACAGATATAAGAGTCTGTAGATGGCACTGAAAAAGCCTGCCTGACAAGTGAAACTGATCACTTGCCGGACAGGCTTTTCGACTGATTATCTGATCGCTGTATCAGCTCCGTTTACAGCACTATCATATAGACTACGAAGGATACGAGCCACGCAATCAGGCACTGCCATATGACTACCAGGAAGGCCCATCTGCCGCCCATCTCTCTTCTTATCGACGCGATCGCTGCTACACATGGAGTGTAGAGAAGCGAGAACACCAGCAGCGATGCAGCGGAAGCTGATGAGATAGCTGTACTTACGCTTTGCCCGAAGAGAATGCCCAGTGTAGCTACTACGCTCTCCTTGGCCATGAAGCCGGATATGAGCGATGTGGCTATCCGCCAGTCGCCGAGACCGATAGGCGAGAGGAGCGGTGCGATGTAGCCTGCGATGACAGCGAGCATGCTTTCCTGCTGGTTCGCAACCATATGAAGTCCGAAGTCAAAGCTCTGCAGGAACCAGATAACTATCGTCGCTATGAAGATGACCGAGAATGCTCTCTGCAGGAAGTCCTTCGCCTTGTCCCACAGGAGTCTCATTACGTTCTTGGCGCCCGGCAGACGGTAATTAGGCAGCTCCATGACGAACGGAACAGCCTCACCCCTGAACAGCGCGCCGCGGTAGAGAAGCGCTACCAGTATGGCGACCAGTATCCCGAGGACATAGAGGCCTGTCATGATAAGACCGCCGCGTCCCGGGAAGAATGCGTTGACGAAGAACGCATAAATCGGGACTTTGGCTGAGCAGCTCATAAACGGCGTCAGCAGTATTGTCATCCTGCGGTCTCTCTCGCTCGGCAGGGTACGTGTTGCCATTACAGCCGGAACGGTACAACCGAATCCTATAAGCATCGGCACGATGCTGCGTCCTGAGAGCCCAAGCCGCCTCAGTGTCTTGTCCATGACGAATGCAACTCTCGCAATATAGCCCGAATCTTCCAGTAATGAGAGGAAGAAGAACAAAACCACGATGATAGGCAGGAAGCTCAGAACGCTTCCGACGCCCTCGAATATTCCCTTGATGATCAGCCCGTGCAGAGCCTCATTGGCATTGCCTGCTGTCAGTGCTGCATCCACGGCACCGGCCAGTGCGCCTATGCCTGTCTCGAGCAGTCCCTGGAGCCATGCACCAATTACGTTGAATGTGAGGAAGAACACGATGCCCATTATCGCTATGAAAGCCGGGATAGCGGTGTACTTGCCGGTCAGGAAGCGGTCTATCTTCTCACTTCTGATCCTCTCTTTGCTTTCATGCGGCTTGCGTACAGTCTGGGCCGTGACCTTCTTGATGAAGGCAAAACGCATGTCTGCTATTGCAGCGCTTCTGTCAAGTCCGCGCTCTTCTTCCATCTGGAGCACGATGTGCTCGATGGTCTCTTTCTCATTCTGAGTAAGGCCGAGGCTGCGGATGACGATAGGGTCACCTTCGATGACCTTAGTTGCAGCAAATCTCAGAGGAATATCCGCACTCAACGCATGGTCCTCGATAAGATGCGATGCCGCATGTATGCATCTGTGTACCGCTCCGCCGTGATCGTTCTGATCGCAGAAATCGGTACGCATTGGCTTTTCCTGATATTTTGCGATATGTATCGCGTGATCGATGAGCTCGTCGATTCCCTGGTTCTTGGCAGCCGAGATAGGAACTACCGGTGTGCCGAGGATGCTCTCCATCTCATTGACATCGACCGTGCCTCCGTTGGCGTGGAGCTCGTCCATCATGTTCAGCGCAACTACGACCGGAACGTTCATCTCGAGAAGCTGCATCGTAAGATACATATTTCTCTCGATGTTGGTGGCATCAACGATGTTGATGATCGCTTTCGGCTTATCCTGCAGAACGAAGTTCCTCGATACGATCTCTTCGCTGCTGTAAGGGGACATTGAATATATGCCCGGCAGGTCGGTAACCAGTGTATCCGGATGACCCTTGATAGGTCCGTCCTTGCGGTCGACTGTTACTCCCGGAAAGTTGCCGACGTGTTGATTGGCGCCTGTAAGCTGGTTGAAAAGGGTGGTCTTGCCGCTGTTCTGATTGCCTACGAGGGCAAAAGTCAGGAGCGTTCCGTCCGGCAGCGGATTTCCGGTGCCCTTAGGGTGGAAGCGGCCGCCTTCACCGAGGCCCGGATGCTCAGTCTCAGCCTTTCTGTATTCCTCGACAGGCTGCAGGGGTTCGCCATTATCCTCCGGAGATAATCTTTCAGTTGATGCTGAATCGCATTTTTCAATTTCGATCTTTGCCGCATCATCGAGCCTCAGTGTAAGCTGATAGCCCTGTATCTGAAGTTCCACCGGGTCTCCGAGCGGTGCATATTTAATAACGGTGACATCTGCACCCGGGATAACTCCCATGTCGAGAAAGTGCTGACGGAGTGCGCCTTCACCACCGACAGTCTTAATGACAGCAGATTCACCGATTCCAAGTTCCTTTAAAGTCATGAATACCTTCCGTGTATATATAATTAACAGTGTTGGTTAACTATGATTAACCGATACGCACAGATGATATCACATTTCGGGAATCTTTTGAACTCAAATCTGGCCGACGCTGAGCAGAGCTCTGCTCTCGATTTGAAGCAATAATCCTATTGCATTTACCCGAGTCTTGTGTTAAGATATTCGAGCTGAGCAGAGCAAGCCAATCTGCCCGGTAACTGAATACAGTTATTTAAACTTGCAGTGGAGGATTGACCGAGCGGCTAAGGAGCCTGATTGGAAATCAGGTAAGGTGTAACAGCCCCGTG
>CACWYF010000181.1 GCA_902765035.1 uncultured Eubacteriales bacterium | reverse complement strand
TTCCCGGTTAACCCGGAAAACATCTCTGTGCGAGTCATTGCAACAATAATTATCTCTTCGAGAACTGGCTTGCTCTTCTCGCTTTTTTGAGACCCGGCTTTTTACGCTCTTTCATTCTTGGGTCTCTTGTCAGGAAACCAGCTGCCTTGAGTGCAGGTCTGTAAGCCTCTTCGTCAACTTCGCAAAGTGCTCTTGCGATTCCGTGTCTGAGTGCTCCTGCCTGGCCTGTGAAACCGCCGCCGTTAACAGTAGCGATTACATCAAAGCTTCCGAGTGTACCTGTGAGCTCGAGAGGTCTTCTGACTTCGTTCTTAACGATATCTTTCTCGCCGAAGTAAGTATCGATGTCTCTCTTGTTGATGATGATGTTGCCTGCTCCAGGAAGAAGTCTAACTCTGGCTACGGATGACTTTCTTCTGCCTGTTGCCTGATACATAGTCTTTGCCATTTCTTATTCCTCCTTTCCTAGAAATTCCATTCTTCCGGCTTCTGAGCTGTGTGTGGGTGCTCAGGGCCTGCATAAACCTTCAGCTTCTTGAACATCTGACGTCCGAGTCTGCCCTTAGGCATCATGCCCTTTACAGCGTGCATGATGATCTCTTCAGGCTTCTTAGCTCTCATCTCTCCGAGTGTAGTCTCCTTGAGTCCGCCCGGATAACCGCTGTGTCTCTTGTAAACCTTGTCAGATTCCTTCTTGCCTGTTACTGCTACTTTCTCAGCGTTGATAACGATGACATAGTCACCTGTATCGATGTGAGGTGTGTAAGTCGGCTTCTTCTTTCCTCTCAGGATCATAGCTGCTTCAACTGCGAGCTTTCCGAGAGTCTTGCCTTCTGCATCGATAACGTACCACTTGCGGTCGATATCGGATGGCTTAGCGATGTAAGACTTCATTCTTTTGTCCTTTCTACCTACTCAGTTCCGTGGGCAGATGCTGTGATCTGCGCTTCGAACCCTTTTTCGGTCCGCCTACTAGGTACTTCGTACTTTTTCGGCATTACTAGTAATAAATTATTAGTGCCTCAGCTGCCGGTCTCATGGACCTGCTTTGGCTGTGATGCTGTCTGCACATAGTGACGACAGCCTAATCAGTATATTATCGCGGGCGGTTCAAGTCAAGCGAAAAGTTGATTTTTCGCGCTTTTCTTCGCTTTGCCCAGCATTATTCGTGCAGGCGTGAATCTTTCGAAGCGGTCCGCTTGATTTTGGGTACACGTGATTATAGAATAGCATCGTTCGTTTTGCCTGATGATGCGAAAAGCAGAGTCAGTCAGTAGTTTTCCGGTAAACCGCAGATAATAAATGAGTAACAGGACCAAAGGAAATCTCGCCCTGCTCCTCACAGCTGCTATGTGGGGGTCTGGCTTCATATCGCAGAAGCTTGGCAACGCTGTGATGCCTCCGATGACTTTCAACGCGGTAAGGCAGATCCTGGCAGCCCTGCTTCTGACACCTTTTGTGATCCGCTCGCTGAAGAAGAGCGGATACCTTTCGCGCGCCGTTAATTCAGCATCGCAGATCGAACACAGGAAGAAGAAGCTTCTCATGGCCTGCCTTGTCTGCGGAGCGTTTCTGCTCATAGGAACTGAAGCCCAGCAGATAGGTCTTCTTACAGTAAGTGCAGGCAAGTCTGGATTCATCTCGGCTCTTTATATAGTAATGGTGCCTTTCTTCAGCGTACTGCTTGGAGAGAAGGTAAGAAAGAGATCCGTGGTATGCGTGATTGCTGCGATGGCCGGCTTTGCGATCATGAGTCTGCGCGGAGGTCTCAGCGGTGCTACTCCGGGAGACTGGTGGACTCTGTGCAGTGCAGCAGCTTTTGCCGCTCAGATAGTAATGGTCAACGAATATGTGGACAAGGACAACGCCCTGGCTATCGCATGCCTTCAGTTCTGGTTCTGCGGGATAGCCGGCATGGTCATAGCCGTGATCATGGAAGGCTGGCAGCTTCCGGGAGTGCTTGCCGGAATTCCTGTTCTCATATACCAGACGCTTGGCCCGACTGCGACCGGATACACGATGCAGACGATAGGGCAGAAGTATACAGACTCCTCGACTGCTGCTCTGATCATGAGTCTGGAGGCTGTTTTTGCGGCCGTTTTCGGAGCGTTATTCCTGGGTGAGATGATGAGCGCGCGCGAGATGACAGGAGCCGCGATAATCCTCGCCGCGACTGTGATGGGGCAGAGGAAGTAAGCGCCGCTCAACGGAAGCATATTATATGTTTTGCAGAAAGAAATGACGTAGAACCATGTGGATTCATGGATACTACGTCATTATTTTGCTTTTCTTTCCCGGCTTGCGCGAAAATTTTACGCGAACTGTTCCAGGATCTCGCGTGCCACGAAGACTCCGCTTGCTGATGCGTGAGACAGTGAGTGTGTGACTCCGCTGCCGTCGCCGATCATATAGAGCCCCTTGTGCTCTGTCTCAAGGTGCTCGTCCAGCTTCACTTCCATATTGTAGAACTTGACCTCGACTCCGTAGAGCAGGGTATCGTCATTGGCGGTTCCCGGCGCGATCTTGTCTAGCGCATAGATCATTTCGATGATGTCATCGAGGATCCTCTTAGGCAGCACCAGACTCAGGTCACCCGGCTCAGCCTTGAGTGTCGGGATGACAAAGCTGTCAGACAGCCTCTTGTGGTTGGTCCTGCGGCCTCTTATAAGGTCACCGAATCTCTGAACGATAACGCCCCCGCCCAGCATGTTGGAGAGTCTTGCTATGCTCTCACCGTAACCGTTGCTGTCCTTGAACGGCACGGAGAAGTGCTTGGACACAAGCAGTGCAAAATTCGTGTTGCCTGTCTGGCGTTCCGGATCTTCGTAACTGTGGCCGTTGACCGTAACGATCCCGTTGGTGTTCTCGTTTACGACGCTTCCGCGCGGGTTCATGCAGAACGTGCGGACCTTGTCCTCGAACGTCTCAGTCCTGTAGACTATTTTGCTCTCGTACAGCTCATCCGTGAGGTGCGCGAAGAGCTCAGCAGGCAGCTCGACCCTGACTCCGATGTCGACACGGTTGGACTCTGTAGGGATCTGAAGCTCTTTGCATATCTGTTCCATCCACTTGCTTCCGCTTCTGCCGACCGATACGATGCAGCAGCTGCAGGTATATTCAGCATCATCTGTGATGATCTTGTAATATTCAGCGCCGTCATCTCCCTGCAGTATCTCAACGTGTTTGACAGGCGTGTCGAAGAAGAAGTCGGCCTTGTCCTTAAGCTGACTGTACAGGTTCTCGAGGACGACATAGTTCTTGTCTGTGCCGAGATGTCTTACAGAGGCATCGAGGAGCTTCAGCTTGTTCTGCGAACAGATAGTCTTGAACCTCGTGTTGGCTGTTGTGTACAGCTTAGTGCCTGCACCGCCGTTGGCCATGTTGATGTCATCGACATAGTGCATCAGGCGGAGAGCCTCTTCCTTTCCTATGTATTCAAACAGCGTTCCGCCAAAATCATTGGTGATGTTGTACTTTCCGTCAGAGAAAGCGCCTGCACCGCCGAATCCGCTCATGATCGAGCAGCTCTTGCATCCGATGCAGCTTTTCACTTTGACACCATCGATAGGGCATTTTCTCCTGCTCAGTTCATGGCCGGACTCAAAAACTCCTACTCTGAGGCTGCTGTTATTCTTAGTCAGCTCG
>CACWYF010000180.1 GCA_902765035.1 uncultured Eubacteriales bacterium | reverse complement strand
CCGGAAATGTGTCAAAAAGGACCGTCCCCGTTGACACATTTTAGCCGAAATCTCTCATCTTCTCAGCCTGATCTGCTGCGATGAGTCCGTCGATCGCCTCATCAATGTCTCCGTCGAGGAACTGCTCGAGCTTGTACATTGTAAGGTTGATCCTGTGGTCGGTGATCCTTCCCTGCGGGAAGTTGTATGTTCTGATTCTCTCTGATCTGTCGCCCGATCCGACCTGGCTCTTTCTCTCTGCAGAGATCTTGTCGTTCTGCTCCTGGAGCATCTTGTCATAGAGTCTTGCCTTGAGAACTCTCATGGCCTTCTCTCTGTTCTGGATCTGTGACTTCTCGTCCTGGCAGGTTACTACGATACCTGTAGGAATGTGTGTCATTCTTACAGCGGAGTCTGTGGTGTTTACGCACTGGCCGCCGTTTCCGGATGCTCTGTATACATCGACCTTGACATCGTTAGGGTTGATCTCGACCTCTACGTCGTCTACCTCAGGCAGTACGGCTACTGTGGCAGCCGAAGTGTGGATCCTTCCGGATGACTCTGTCTCAGGGACTCTCTGTACTCTGTGTACGCCCGACTCGAATTTGAGTCTTGAGTAAGCTCCCTTACCCTTGATCATTACGACGGCTTCCTTGATGCCGCCGATACCGGTGTCGTTGATCTCGATGATCTCGGATTTCCATCTGCGGCGCTCAGCGTATCTGAGATACATTCTCAGAAGGTCGTTTCCGAACAGTGCAGCCTCTTCGCCGCCTGTGCCGGCTCTGATCTCAAGGATTACGTTCTTGTCATCGTTAGGGTCCTTAGGCAGGAGCAGGATCTTCAGCTCCTCCTGAGCTTTCTCCATCTGATCCTCGAGTTCCTTAGCCTCTTCCTTGGCGAGCTCTCTCATCTCTTCATCATCTTCCATGTCGATGATCTCGCGTGCATCGGCAAGGTCGCTCTGCATCTTTCTGTAAGACTCGTATGACTTTACGATCGGCTCGATCTCAGCCATTTCCTTCATGTATTTCTGCCAGGTCTTCTGGTCGGAGATGATCGCAGGGTCTGCGACCTTCTCGCTCAGCTCCTGATATTTTTCTGTTATAAAATCAAGTTTATCGAACATGTCTTTTCTGCCTTTCCTGTTTCGTTTCTTCTTACTGTAAGTTCAATCGGCTGCGCATCATACGCAGCTTGCCGGTCAGACATATTCGCTATCGCTCTTCGAGCATTCTGTTTCCGTTTCTGTCTCTCATCTCATTCCTCAGGTTTTCTCTGATTCGTGCGGCTTACAGCCTCCTGCTCATAAACCGTCTTATTATATCAGAAAAGGACTGGTATTTCAGCCTATTTCACCCAATCCTCATCTCATGAAAAAACCGGAGCGTCACACTCCGGTCTCTTGTGTTCCGTATGATTACAGGTTGTACTTGTTCTTGAACTTCTCAACACGGCCGCCTCTGTTAGCAAACTTCTGCTGGCCTGTGAAGAATGGGTGGCATTCCGAGCAGATGTCTACTCTCATCTCGTCCTTGTTGGAGAGAGTCATGAATGTATTCCCACATGCGCAAGTTACTTTACATTCCTTATAACCAGGATGGATTCCTTCCTTCATGTTGGTACCTCTTTCTGTTAATTATTTATGAAACGTTCCATGCCGCCGCTGCTTTTCACGCCGTCAGGTGCAGAAATCCGTCGCCTGCGATCACGACAGCTTGATGAGTATATCACCGCATCCTTGTGATTGCAAGCGTTTTGGGCAAAAATATTTGTGATTGGATCAACCTTTGAATTCCTTCTTCTCTTTGCCGAAGTGGAGTTCCTTGAGTCCCTCTACCTCATCGCAGATCTCCTTGAGGCTGCAGCTGTGGCAGTCTGTAGCCATTCCTTCGAGGATCTTGGAAAGAGTTTTGGTTATATCCCTTACCTTCTTGGCATCCTTTCTCATCTCAGCGTAATCTGCATCATCTACAGTAGCGAAGATGACTCTGACGGCAAGAACGTTAGGGTTCTTTTTATACTCTTTGATATATGAGTTTCCGACCTGCTCAAAAGAGATACCCTTCTTTACAGCGTCTTTGGATACTCTTACCTGTTCACGGAAGCTGTCAGAGGATGATCTGATCATGTAGCCCTTAGGATATACATGATACTTGACGAAGTCGATATCCTGGATGGCTCTGAACAGCGGCTCTGTGTCCTCTTCTCCCTCGCCCTTGAGCGAATCGACCTTGACCAGTACTATTCTGGCAAAAGAAACACTTCCGTTGATCTCATTGAGGTCTTTTCCGTAAACCCAGATCTCATCCTCTGTGACGTAGTCATCAGAAGAAATGCATGCATAGTTAACTGCCGGCTTGTTGTCTCCGCCGAGCTCATATGCGGATTCCTTCATCATGATGAGCTGGTTGCCGCCGACATCCTCCCATGTCTTGTCAGGGTTGTATGCATACTTCTTAGGCACGGTACTTCCGAGATGTCCGTTTACCTTTTCGATTATCGAATTATACAGTTCCATAATTTTTCCTCTTCATCCTTATCTATATTAAAGTGCTGTTTTCAGCATTTTATTGTCGTTTCTAATCGTATGATCCCCGGAATACCCTTTTGTGTAAAAAACTGCGGCGCAAGGCACCGCTTTGATGCCCTGCGCCTGTAAGTTGTGTTCATCTGAACTTGTATGCCCGCTTCATGCAGGCAGCCGGTCCGCAGTTCTCCTAGAACTTGATGTCTGCCGGCTTGCGGTCGAAGATCTCATTTACTCTTGCATAAGCCCATGCGAGGAGCTTCTGGTCAAGATTGAGGAAATAGACCACAAAGAGTGCTCCTGTAGCAAAGAAGATGATCTTGAGAATCAGGCTCAAGAGACTGAGTACAGGATTTTTCTTTTTCTTAAACATAAGTCAGCTCCTTTCGACTTACTTTGCCTGTCCCTTCTGACGAGCGAATTCAGCAGCGCCGAGAGCTCCCATGAGCTGCGGGTCAGTCTTGAGGTTGATGACTTTGAGCTTGAGTACGTGCTCGATAGCGTCCTTAAGTCCATCGTTCTTAGCGCATCCGCCTGTCAGTGTGATGGAGTCTGTAGCACCAGCCTTCTTAGCCATTACGAAGCATCTCTTAGCAACAGCCATCTGGATTCCTGCAGCGATCTCATCCATTGGCTTGTTCTCACCAACGAGTGTGATTACTTCGGACTCAGCGAATACTGTGCACTGTGCTGTGATAGGAATTACGTTCTTAGCTGTCAGGGAGAGCTTGGAGAACTCAGGGAGAGTCATCTCGAAGGATCTAGCCATTGCTTCGTAGAATCTGCCTGTTCCGGCAGCGCACTTATCGTTCATAGCGAAGTTCTTAACTGTGCCGTCTGTATCAACTGCGATACCCTTAACGTCCTGTCCGCCGATATCGATGATAGCCTTTACGGATGGGTCTGTTACGTGAACGCCCATAGCGTGGCAGGAAATCTCGGAGATGTTCTCGTCAGCGAATGGAACCTTGTTACGTCCGTAACCTGTTCCGATGAGGTAAGCAAGTTCCTTGGAGGACTTCAGGCCAACCTTTCCGAGTACCTCGTCCATAGCCAGCTTAGCTGATGCTTCGGAATTGATCTTGCTCTTGATAGTGGTATCAGCTACCATCTTCCCATCCTCGTCGAGGATAACTGCCT
>CACWYF010000179.1 GCA_902765035.1 uncultured Eubacteriales bacterium | reverse complement strand
TCTTCACCTCGACCACGGTGATTCCTTCGAACTCTGCAAGAGCTGCATCGACGGCGGATTCACATCTGTAATGATCGACATGTCTTCAAAGCCATTCGATGAGAACGTAGAGATCACCCGCCAGGTAGTAGAGTATGCTCACGCTCACGGCGTTGTAGTAGAAGCTGAACTCGGAACACTCGAAGGTGTTGAGGACGAAGTAGTTGTAGAGGCCGGTCAGGCTTCCTACACAAGACCTGAAGAGGTTGAGGAATTCGTAACACGCACAGGCTGCGACTCACTTGCTATCGCTATCGGAACATCCCACGGCGCATACAAGTTCAGACCTGAGCAGTGCACAAGAAACGAGAAGGGCATCCTCGTTCCGCCTCCACTCCGTTTCGACGTACTTGAAGAGGTTACCAAGAGACTTCCTGGATTCCCTATCGTACTTCACGGATCATCATCCGTTCCACAGGAATTCGTAGAGATGGTCAACCAGTACGGCGGCAACATGCCTAACGCTATCGGTATTCCTGAGGAGCAGCTCCGTCAGGCAGCCAGATCCGCAGTCTGCAAGATCAACATCGATTCGGATATCCGTCTTGCAATGACAGGAAATATCAGAAAGTACATGGCAGAGCATCCTGATCACTTCGATCCTCGTCAGTACCTCAAGCCTGCAAGACAGGCTGTCAAGGATATGGTCGCTCACAAGATCGTGGACGTACTCGGATCAAACGACAGAATCTAGTCCTGCACATCGGAATCAATCACAAAGAGAAGGGCTCAGGCTCTTCTCTTTTGTTTTGTTTTCCATATTTTGTACTTAATGGTACTACTTGACCCTATATAGTGTTATAATACACTATGTATGATTACATCATGGGAGGAATTATTTTGGCACATTCTATCGAACTGAGAAAGGTATCGAAGTATTACGCAAGCGGAGATACGGTCAGCATGGGTTTCAGCCGTGTTGACCTCGAGCTTGACATCGGCGAATTCGTGGCGATCACCGGAGAGAGCGGAAGCGGTAAATCAACACTGCTGAACGTTATTTCCGGTCTTGATACATACGAAGAAGGCGAGATGTTCGTGTGCGGAGAGGACACTTCTGCATACGGGACAGAGGATTACGAGAGATACCGTAAGACATACATCGGCAATATTTTCCAGGACTTCAACCTGATCAACAGCTACACGGTGTATCAGAACATCGAGCTTGTAATGCTGATTTCAGGCAAGAAGAGGAAAGAGTGCAGGGAAAGGGTCCTTGAGCTCATCGACCTGGTAGGGCTGAGCAAGTACAGAAAGACCAAGGTTTCAAAGCTGTCGGGAGGACAGAAGCAGAGAGTTGCCATCGCCCGTGCGCTGGCCAAGGACGCACCTATCATTGTAGCGGACGAGCCTACCGGCAACCTTGACAGTGCAAGTGCAGAAGTTGTTATGGAGACGCTCAGCAGAGTATCCCGTGACAAGCTTGTCGTTGTTGTTACCCACAATTACGAACAGGCTGAGCCATATGTCACCCGCAAGCTCACGATGCATGACGGAAGGATCATCGAAGACAAGAAAATCTCGCGGAACAGAGCAGGGGATGTCATTGACCCTGATGATCCGTACGGGCTCGGAGAGAGTCTGGATGATGACGGGGAACCTGTTACTTTTGAGGTAGAGACGCAGGAAAGTCCTCAGACATCAGGCGGCCGCGTGGGCAGAGCTGCGAGAAATGCCGAAAGGGAAGCTGCAGCCAGAAACGGCAGGTCCGCATCTGCAGGCGCGAAGAAGAACAAAGTGCCTAAGCCGGGCAGAATGAGGAAGAGCTCGGAAATCATGCTGGGCGTGAGAAATACCTTCAATCTGCCGACAAAGTTCATACTTCTGTTCATAGTGTATTTCTTCGTGTCTACGGCTGTTCTGGGACAGTATGCAACTACCAAGAACAGCATGCATCAGGAAGAGCTGCTCGGTACCAATCCGTACTTTACCAATTCAAGCTCTGACCGCGTGATCGTCAAGAAAGCAGATGAGTCAGCGTTTACTGATGCGGATTTCTCGGCAATAGAGAATACGCCTAACATAAAGAACATAGTCAGAAACGACCTTGCTGTAGATACAGGAGTCAGTTTTGCCATTCAGGATTTCTATGTTGACGGATCAGTATATCCGACATCGATGATCGATGAGAGCATGCTGACATACGGCCATATGCCTGAAAATGATTATGAGATAGTGATCAACACGAACTCATCAAGCGATGCTTTCTTCAGCATTTCCAACCTCGGTGAGGCAATGATAGGGACCGAGGTCGAACTGCAGGACATGGGTCAGATGCAGGTCTACGATTTCGATAAGCCTATCACTATCGCAGGAATAATAATTGACAGCGACCTCGGTGAGGATGAGGATTATTCGCTTTACGGTTACTCGACGGTCTATGTCAGCGATAAGGTCAGCAACGAACTCATGGTTGCGATGATGGCGACATCTTCAAAGTCGGTGCTCGATTTCGGCGGGACCAAGGTCGCCAATGACTACGACAGGGGCGTGTACAAGTCTTCGGATGTGCCGGAAGGCAAAGCGTATATCTTCGAAGATCAGACGTACTATTACAAGGATGCAAAGGCTGAGGGCAAGGACCTCGGGATCAGCGTGAAGAACAGATTCTTTGAATCATCAGTCGACCTCAAGGTGGATAAGGTGCTGACAGCCAAAAACATAAAGAGCCTGCTCGGCATCAAGCCTGAGAACTACGACATGTACTACAGCTGCGTATTCATAAACGACAAGGATTTTGACAAGCTGTTTGACAAAGGCTACTTCCAGATAAGTGCATTCATGGAAAACGAGACACAGTCGGAAGATACGCTGGCTGCGCTGAATGAAGCCGGCTACACGACACTTGCCCTGAAGGATTCGCTGACGGACATGACAGGCGGATACAGTTTTGTACTGCAGCTGCTTACCTATGGCAGGCTGATACTTGAATTCGTCATCCTGTTCTATATAGCTTACGCGGTCATCAGGCTCATCATGAGATCGAGGAACTCATACTACTCGACGCTCAGAATACTTGGTGCAACCAAGAGCAATACAGACAGCATACTGAGAGTGGAACTCCTTCTCATGATGCTGATCGCATACGGTGTGGACATTGCGTTCGTCGTACTTGTAAGGAAGGGGTACCTGAAGATAGATGCGGTAAACAAGCTGCTCTACTACCTGACCCCGATGGATTACGGCATCCTCGCAATTCTGCTTCTCCTCATGTCGCTGCTCATTGCTGCAAGATATTCACGTAAGATCTTCACCAAGAGCGCGATGAAGGCATTCAGAGAGGAGGCGTAGCAGATGATCAAACTTGAGAAAGTCAATAAATACTTTAACAAGGGCAAATCCAATCAGATCCACGTCATAGACAACACCTCGATGGTCCTTCCTGACAGAGGCATAGTATGTCTGCTCGGACCTTCAGGATGCGGCAAAACGACCCTCCTCAACTGCATCGGCGGACTGGACAAAGTAAATTCCGGCAAGATCTACATTGACAAGCAGCTGATCACGAGGTTTTCATCGAACAAGATCGACAAGATCAGGAACGCAAGCATAGGATACATATTCCAGAACTTCAACCTGCTTGATGACAGGACTGTATTCGAGAATGTTGCTATCGCGCTC
>CACWYF010000178.1 GCA_902765035.1 uncultured Eubacteriales bacterium | reverse complement strand
ATACAGTGTTGTTATAGCAGATATATACATAGTCTACATCATCTCTGATGTCTTCCTTTGTAACCTTAGGAATGTATGAATACTTGTCAGCCTCTGATGAAGCAACGCATCTTGCATCACCGAACTTGCAGGCTTCTTCATAAGCCTTTTTGCCCCACTGACCTGCTACGATGTAGTCAGCTTTGCCTGTTCCTGTCATCAGGTTGATAGGAACCATTGAGAACTGCAGTGTGCCGCCGCCCTGAAGGAAGAGCACATAGTAGTCATCAGGAATATTCATGAGCTTGCGCAGATTAGCCTCCGCATCATCTATGATCTTCTGGAACTCAGGGGATCTGTGGCTCATCTCCATTACGGACTCGCCTGTTCCTTCATAGTTGAGCATTTCATCAGCACACTTCTTCAGTACTTCTACAGGAAGTGTGGATGGACCTGCGGAGAAATTATATACGCGATAATCATCAGCCATTGGTCTGTACCTCCGTTTGAATTAATAGGGTTAATTGTTTTGTGCGGTCAAAACGGCTCCGTGACCTCGGAACCATTTATGCCAGATAAATTATACTTCAATGCCACTCTTTTATCAATTGTTGAAAGGCTCATTTCTTAAGTGATATAATGTGACTTGCGAAAATCCGCAGTTCTTTTATTGTGCCCGGACAGCACTGAACGGATTGCGGACTATCCGGACAATAACCCTTAACTTTATCAAATTCAAAACGGAGGACGTAATCGTTATGGACAAGTTTTATATCGGTACTCTTAACAACATTTCCCCTAAGGGCCTCTGCAGACTCACAGACAATTATGAGCTTACCGAGGATATCGACAAGGCGAACGGAATCATCGTAAGATCTTTCAAGATGCACGAGATGGATTTCTCAGACAACCTTCTTGCAATCGGCAGAGCCGGTGCAGGCGTAAACAATATTCCTCTTGACAGATGTGCTGAGCAGGGAATCGTTGTATTCAATACACCGGGAGCAAACTCCAATGCTGTTAAGGAGCTCGCTATTGCCGGAATGATCATGGGTGCCCGCAACATGTATGAGGGTATCTCCTGGGGCCAGACACTCGAAGGCGATGTAGCTGCCAACGTAGAAAAAGGCAAGAAGCAGTTCGCAGGAACTGAGATCGCAGGCAAGACCTTAGGTATCATCGGACTCGGAGCTATCGGCGCCAAGATCGCTAACGCTGCTGAAGCACTCGGAATGAACGTTGTAGGCTACGAAGCATTCAAACCGCATCCATGCCTGACAGCAGACGTCAAGCTCTGCGACAGCGTTGAGGAAATGGTTCCTATGTGTGACTTCATCTCCATCCACGTTCCATCACTCCCTACAACCAAGGGAATGGTCAACAAGGATCTCATCGCTAAGATGAAAGACGGAGTTATCTTCATGAACTATGCAAGACCTGACCTCGTAGTAGTAGACGACGTTGTTGAGGCTCTTGAATCCGGCAAGATAAGAAAGTACATGACAGACCTTCTCGAGCCTGAATACATCGGCAAGAAGGGTATCGTTGCCACACCTCACCTCGGAGCATCCACAGCTGAGGCTGAAGAGAACTGCGCTGAGATGGCAGTTGACGAACTCATGGATTACCTTGAGAACGGAAACATCGTAAACTCAGTCAACTTCCCTAGAGTTACTCTCGAGAGGAGCGGAGCAGAGAGACATTGCTTCGTACTGAAGAACGACAAGACTGCTGAAGAAGTAGAGGCAAAGATGAAAGAGTTCTACGGTGACAACCTCGCAGCTATCGCAGGCGCTAAGGTCAGAAACGGTGAATTCGGTTACTTCATCGTTGATGTCAAGAAGTCAGCAGAGCCATTCAGCTGTGACTGCATCATCAAGACAAGAGTACTGTAAAACATCACACTTAAAAAGCGGCGGAAACGCCGCTTTTTCCGTTGTTTGCAAATCTTGTGTAAAAAGTATTGTGCATTATCGTAAGAGCGCACAGCTTGCATATCGAATATTCCGCAGAAGAGCATCACGTGCGTGCCGCTCTTCGAGGACGTGAGATATGTAAGCTGTGCGCTCTTTGATATCACTGTTTACTTTTTACGGAAGACTAAGATACTTCCTCCGAATCCGCCTCCGATCAGCCTTACAGCAGCTGTATCCGGCTTTGCTCGGTACTCCTTCAGAGCTCTTGAGAGTCCGTTCTCCTTGACCCCCGGCGGAACTACATTGCGCAGGAGGTTTTCAGAGCTGAGGCCCGATCCGTTGATGCAGTCGAGGAATCTCTCTATGTTTCCTGTCTTGAGTGCTACTGATGCAGCCAGCACTCTCTCATTCTCATCATAGAAGTGTCTTGCACGGTCGACCTGAAGCTGTGTGAGCTTACCCTTTCTTACCTTCTCCTCAAGAAGCGGCATGGCCCTTCTGAACTGCTCTTCGTTGATGTCTCCGAGTCTTCCTACGCCGAGTGCTGCAGCAACCTTGAACATGTCATCAGGAACAGAGGCGTATTCAGCGTCAAGGCCTGCGTGATCCGACTCTGTTGTAACTATCTGGATCTCATAACCTGACTTGCTGAAATCATAGTCAAGGAGCTCGATCTCAGGCTCACGGCCGTTGAAGTCGATCATGGCGAGCTTGCCGAGGTCGAGGTTCATGCCGGCGGCCTGGACCTCCTGCGCGGGAGGCTCCTCCTCGACGACCTCGGCCTGGCTCAGCAGATTGCCGAACAGCGAGCCGGCGAGCGTGTGGACGGAGTTGTCGTTCTGGCCGAGCAGCAGCGAGGCGAGGGTGCCGAGGGAGCCGAAGTCGACGGCCTTGCCCTGGGCGAGCGACGAGACGGCGGTGACGACCTCGGCCGCCTCGGGATTGGAGTTCTGCACGAAGCTGACCTGTCCTTCATCGGCCTCCCTCATGCCGGTCACCACCGGGCCGGTGATGCGGTACGTGCCCGGCCGGCTGAAGGAGACGGAGTAGTTCCTCCTGGTTGTCGTGATGTAGGTGTCGCCGTCAAGAATGCCGCCGGTCTCGTCCGTCCCGATCTGGTGGACCGAGGCGCCGGGTGCGTCAGGAGGGGAGATGGTGCTTATGTCAACGCCCGGGTAGTGCCTGACTGTCGTCTGGTAGAGGATCGACTGGCCGGTCACGAATCTCGAGCCTGGCATCTTGACTGAAATAAGGCGCGGCAGATCCTTGGAGCCGAAGCGTGACGGCCGGTAGACGCGGATGTCCATCTGCGGCGTTACGTCGCGCTTCCTGATCTTCATGAACGGGATCTTGAGGTTTCCGGTCTGGGAGGTGGTGAGCGGTATGGTCCACTGCGAGTACTGTCCACGGGAGTCCTTCGCGCGGGAGAACTCGACCTTTCCGATGGAGAAGTCCCGTCCGAGAGGCCTCGTGTCGAGATCCTTCGCCTGGAAGTTTCCTGGAATGCGGATGAAGAGCTGGAAGCTCTCCCCCGCGTGAATCCTCTCGCGGTCGACATGGATCTCAACGCCTGCTGAGGCCCTGAAGGAGAGCAGCACGGCGAGAGCAATGAAAAGCAGTATCTTTCTTACCATTTTTCCGCGGGCCCCGTAGTTATTCCGCTTCTCTTCCTGAGAAGCTCAAGACGGTTTCTGACGAACGGAGAGCGCTCCGCAGGGACGCACTCCCCGTTTTTGTCGCAGGAAGTGAGATCGCTTGTCATGACTCCCTCCTC
>CACWYF010000177.1 GCA_902765035.1 uncultured Eubacteriales bacterium | reverse complement strand
CCGTCAGCCTTGTATTCCTTAGCGAGTCTGATAACATCGTCAAATCTTCCTGTGTTAGGAGTGAAGCATGCGCAGTTGATTCCCATGTATCTGTCAGCGATGTGCTGGATCATCTCGTCAACTGTCTTGCCGCTCTCGTCTACCTGGTTCTCGAAGTATCTTGTACCTGTGCAGGTCTCTTCGCATACAACTACGCCGCCGCTTGTCTCGACGAGGTTGTGCATCTTCCAGTTAGGAATAGCCATAGGTGTTCCTGTGATGAGGATCCTCTTCTTTCCTTCAGCAACGTTTACGCCCTCTGCAACTCTCTTGTCGAGCTCGTCGCACAGCTTGTTGACCATTGCTGCGAATCTCTTAGGATCATCATAGTATGCGATCTGGCTGATCAGCAGTGTATCTGTTCCGGAGATAGGAACGTTGAGGTTCTTTCTCTCATCATACAGTCTCTGCAGTGCAGCTCTCTTAGCGTTGATGGTCTTGATACCCTCAGCGAGCTTTTCAGCTGTTACTTCGTTTCCTGTTTCCTTCTCTACGAGGTCCTTGAGATCCTTGATCTCATCAGCCCACTTGAGATAGTCCTTAGGTCTCTTCATCTGTGGAAGATCCATGATATGCATAGGAACGTCTGTGCCGAGGATCTCATAAGCCTTCTTCTTTCCGTCACAGGTGTTCTCTCCGATATATACGTCAGCGAGTCTGTAGAACGGGCATGTTCTGTCGAATCTTGCTCCGAGCATAGCCTTGATCAGCGGGCATGTGTTGGCAGGAAGATATCTCTCACCGCCAGGTACCCAGAACTGAGATCCTGCGCAGAGGCCTGTAGCGATAGCATCAGCAGCTACGATAACTTCATCAGGTACATAAGCACAGAATGTGCCGAATACCTTGCCGCCGTTCTTTCTGAACTCTACGAGCTCAGCAGGTCTGAGACCGTGAACATCAGCGAGGACCATGTCAAAATAGTCCATGCACTCCGGTCTGTTCTCCTGGGACATAAATACGTCTCCGATTGCTCCTGGAAGTACTGCGCACAGCTGGTCGTGCATCTCGAGGTTCATTCCGAGTTCGCCCCACATTTTCTGATTGTCTGCCATAATTACTTTCTCCCTTTAATAATTATTTCAACATAAAATTACGCCATAAGGCGCCCCTTACTTCTAAATTTTACTATCCGTCAGATACAAGGCAAAATTGATTGATTCTATCGGTATTATGAGTGTTATGCATTTCGCCAATAGTTAACTGCGTTCATATCGATTCATCCAATATATCCCGTTTTTCCGGACGCAAAAAGGCAGGTGTACAAGCCACCTGCCTGATGCGCGCAATTAATGTGCAGTTTTAGTTTTCTTCCCCGACCTTGACCGTTCTTCTCTTGATCTTCTGGGTCGTGGTCTTCTCGAACGGTTCGGTTCTGAGATATACCTGCTTGATCCTCTTGAATGTCGGCATATCCTGATTGATCTTCTCTATGTCGTAGTTTGCGAGCTCCTGTACTTCTTCCCTGCTCAGAGTCTTGATGCTCTCTTCTTCAGGATCGTACACGATGGTCACTACCAGTCTGTAGTCCTCGCCTACTTCCTGGCCGCTGACGACACACTCTGTGACATAAGGGATCTCGTCGATCAGAGCCTCTATCTCCTCAGGATAGATGTTCTTGCCGTTCTTGAGAACTATGACGTTCTTCTTACGTCCGGTAATGAATATGTAGTCATCCTCATCGATCCTTGCAAGGTCTCCGGTGTTGAACCAGCCGTTTACAAATACCTTGGCATTGGCTTCATCGTCATCAAGGTATCCCTTCATGATGTTAGGACCTCTTGCATAGAGTTCTCCGATGCCGTCCTCATCAGGGTCGTTGATCTTGACCTCAACGCCAGGCATTGCATGTCCGACTGAACCCGGTCTTCTGTAGAAATAGCTCTCAGATGCGATGGTCGGAGCTGTTTCTGTAAGTCCGTAGCCCTGAACTGTGAGGAGACCGAAGTCTGTCGCATACTCAAGTGTCTTGAGATCGAGCGGAGCAGCTCCGCTGATGAGGAATCTCAGCTTGCCGCCGAGTCCGTCTATGACATCCTTGAATATCTTGCGCCTTACATCGATACCCATCTTCATGAGAGCCTTGGATATCTTTCTTCCGGTTTCGAGCTTCTGCAGCTTGCCTTCCTTTTCAGCAGTCTTCAGAACCTTGCCGATAATAGCTTCAATAATCAGCGGTACGCAGAAGAATGCGCTGATGTGATATTCAACCAGTTCCTTCTGTACATACTTGAGTCCGCTGCAGAATACATTGGTGCAGCCATTGCTGAGGAACATCAGTGTGCCTGTGCATCCGAATGCATGGTGAAGCGGCAGGAAGATCATTACAACATCATCTTCATAGATAGGCTCTACCTTACGCATTGCTGCGATGCAGGATGCGATGTTGCGCTGAGTCAGCTGAGCTGCCTTGGCATCAGCACTTGTTCCCGAAGTAAACAGGATGATGTCTACCGCATGCTTGTCGATCACTTTGAATTCACTTCTGTACTTCTCAACAAGCGGTGCGTATTCAGGAAGTCTGTCCTGAGCAAGATCCGACATCGGGATGAGTGTTTCAGCAACGATTCCGTCCATCGCGATGATCTTCTCAAAGTCCATTTTCAGGCTTTCATCATATACGATGGCATCTGCCTTGCATTTTTTGAGCGAGTTGATGATCTCATCCTCCGGCAGACCCTTGTCCAGCGGAACGACAACACCGACATTCACTACGATTCCGTAGTATGCGATCATCCACGGATAAGAGTTAGGTCCGATGACCACGATCCTCTTGCCTTTGAGTCCCTTGCTCAGGAGATATGCTCCGACACTGTCGACATCCTGTCTGAACTTGTGGAAGCTGATCTCCGTCTGGGATTTTCTGTCCTTGCTCTTGTAGATGAAAGCAGTCTTGTCAGCATAATGGTCATCCATGAAATCCAGGATCTCCTTGATGTCCTGGAATTCGATATCATACTTACATTTATACTTTCTCATAAGTTTTTTCTTCCTCTCCAATATTCACAATAGATCCATTCAGTACGCAACAAAACCAGCGACAACATCAGTGTCCTATGTCTGTACTCATTGCCACGGACACAATATTGCTTACGCCGATAATTGCATTCTCCTCTATGAGCGCAGCATGTATGGAACATACCGCCGTGAATATTGTCTATATTTTACCATTCGTACATGTAATTGACCACACCTTGTGAAGAAATTACCAGTTGTAAAGTTTACAGCCTGCTTTTTACAGCTGATTTCTGCTCATAGAAAAGGGATGGCAGATCGTTCTGCCACCCCTGTCGTTTCAGAATTACAGCACGCCTTTACAGGTCTCTGATGAACCATCTGAAGCCGTAAGGCTCGATCCAGTACTCCGACTTAGGACCTTCGCCCGGGATATATTCTCTCTCCGGCTCGATCATGTCCTTCCAGTCAGCAGTCTCGATCTCGGTCCTGCAACTGTGCTCAGAGAAGTTGTAGATTCCGAGCATTTTCTGTCCTTTGTATTCCCTTACGACGCCCAGCACCCTGTCATCGCCCAGATTCACAGGATACATATTTGCATCTGAATGGAATATCTGATTCTCTCTTCTTATGTTGATCAGCCTGGTGATTCCTCCGAAAATCCTTCCGGTAAGTGTCTCCGGATC
>CACWYF010000176.1 GCA_902765035.1 uncultured Eubacteriales bacterium | reverse complement strand
AAGGCATCGATGTTGAGACTCCATTCCCGAGAATGACATATGCCGAGGCAATGGAGCGTTATGGCTCGGATAAACCTGATACAAGATTCGACATCGAGCTTCAGAAGCTCAATGATGTCTTTGAAGGATGCGGTTTCGAAGTCTTCACTAAGACTCTGGCAGAAGGCGGGGATATCAGAGGTATCTGCGTACCGGGAGCAGCTTCGGAATTCTCAAGAAAGAAGATCGACAAGCTCGTTGATGAGGTAAAGCACTACGGAGCAAAGGGCCTCGTATGGATCAAGTATGAAGAGTCCGGCATCTCATCCTCAGTAGGCAAATTCTTCTCGGAAGATGAGCTCAGGGCAGTCCTTGATAAGTGCGGAGCAAATGCAGGTGACATCGTCTTCATCGTAAGCGGCACAGCCAAGGTAACATATGACTCACTCGGATTCCTCAGAAGAAGAGTGGCAGGACAGCTCGGACTTCTTGATGATAATCAGTTCAACTTCCTCTGGGTCGTTGACTTCCCGATGTTTGAACAGGATGAGGACGGCAACATCAAGGCTATGCACCATCCGTTCACACAGCCTAAGCTTGACGAACTTGACAAGCTGGATACCGACATCCTTTCACTCAACGCAGATGCATACGACATCGTTCTCAACGGTGTTGAGCTCGGCGGAGGAAGTGTCAGGATCCACGATAAGGATCTCCAGGCAAGAATGTTCAGAGCACTCGGCCTTACAGACGAAGAGTGTCAGGAAAAATTCGGATTCCTCATCGAGGCATTCAAGTACGGGGCACCGCCTCACGCAGGTCTTGCTTATGGCCTCGACAGACTCGTAATGCTTCTCCTCGGCGAGAAGAGTATCAGAGAGGTCATTGCTTTCCCTAAGAACCAGAACGCAGAGTGTCCGGTCTGTGAAGCACCGGCACCGGCAGGTGAGGGACAGCTTGAGGAACTCGGAATAGAGCTCGTTGCTGCAGAATAACAACATGAGAAACAGCAAATCATGAACAGTGAGAAACACAGCAGACATTATGCAATATATGGCGGCACTTTTGACCCCATCCACAAGGGTCATATGTCTCTTGCCGACCACGCTGTCAGAGAATGCGGTATTGACAAGCTGATATTCATGCCCGCCTATGTCTCACCGTTCAAGCAGAACCGCAAGACAGCTCCCGGCAGAGACAGAGCTGCAATGATAGAATCCATCCTCGGATACAACAAGGCCTTCTGTCTTTCAAGATATGAGCTCGGCAAGGAGGGCCCGTCATACACATATGACACCGTCATGCACTGGAAGCAGCTCCTTAACGGAAAACTCAGCTTTATTCTCGGTTTTGACTCTGTAATTGAGATCGACACCTGGTACCGAGGCGAGGAAATACTTAAGGAAGTTTCACTTATTACCGCAAGACGGCCTGATTCAAGCGACTCTGACGGCTGGGAGAAGATAAATTATTACCGCGAGAAATTCGGCACTGTAACCACAGTGCTTGAGATGGCACCTGTAGACGCATCATCCACAGAGGTGAGGAATAATGTGCATGCAGATCTGCCGGTCTCTGACATGGTCGCACCCGAAGTAGAAAGATATATTTCAGAACATGATCTGTACAAAGACTGAAGAACTGGAAGCCTTCATGAAAGCGCACCTCAAGCCATCGAGGTACACTCACTCACTCGGTGTGGAAGTGATGGCTGAACGGCTTGCCGCTATACATGGCGCAGATGTTGAGAAAGCAGCATTTGCCGGAAGATATCATGACATCGCAAAGTGTTTTACACAGGATGAAATGAATGAATGCGTAAGGAAGTACGGTCTTCCGGAGATGTATATCGACAACAATCCGCTGGCTCATTCCAAAGTCGCTGCAGAGATCCTGAGAGATGAATTCGGAGTGACTGATGAAGAAGTTCTGAATGCTGTCAGGAGCCACACAACTGGCAGAGCCGGGATGTCACTTCTCGAGGAGATAGTGTATGTAGCTGATGCCATCGAAGACAACCGGAATTATGAGGGGCTTGAAGAACTGCAGAATCAGGCCGCACACGACCTTGACGGAGCATGCCTGTTCATCATGGACTGGACACTTGAGTCCCTTGAGAGGAAGGGCAGAGAGCCGGACAGGGATACGCTGGAGGCACGCGAATACATTTTGCACAGAATAAGCAATACATAACTCAACGCAAATATATAACAGGAGAAAAAATGGAAAGCAAAGAAGTTGCACAGACTATCGCCAATATTCTGAATGAGAAGAAGGCAAGAGATATCGTTATCATCGATATCGCGGAAAAATCATCCTTCGCAGACTACTTTGTTATCGCAACAGGCGGATCCGAGAGACAGCTCGGAGCCCTTGCAGATGATGTTGAAGACAAGTTTGCGGAACTTGAGATCACACCTAAGAGTAAAGACGGACGTCCGGATACAGGATGGATCCTCGTGGACGGCGGGGATGTTATCGTCAATCTCTTTACGGAAGCAACCAGAGATAAATACACTCTTGAGAAAATCTGGAGTGACTGCGAGTCGATACTCGTAGGCTAGAGATACAATTAATTAAGGAGACTATCGACATGCGTGACAAATACGACTTCACTGCAATTGAGAAGAAGTGGCAGAAGATCTGGGAAGAAGAGAATGCCTTCAGAACTGAAGATAACTACGATAAGGAAAAGTACTATGTACTTGAGATGTTCCCTTATCCGTCAGGCAAGCTTCACATGGGACATGTAAGAAACTATTCCATCGGTGACGTTATCGCCAGATTCAAGAAGATGAACGGCTTTAATGTTCTTCATCCGATGGGCTGGGATTCATTCGGTCTTCCTGCTGAGAATGCCGCTATCAAGAACGGCATCCATCCTTTCACATGGACCAACGAGAACATGAACGACATGAGAGAGCAGCTCAAGTCTCTCGGCCTCAGCTATGACTGGGACAGAGAAGTTGCCACATGCAAGCCTGACTACTACAGATGGATGCAGTGGATCTTCATCCAGTTCTACAAGAAGGGTCTCGCATACAAGAAGGACAACCCGGTCAACTGGTGTCCTGACTGCCAGACAGTACTTGCCAATGAGCAGGTAGTAGACGGATGCTGCGAGCGCTGCCACACACCTGTAACCAAGAAGCACCTCAGCCAGTGGTATCTCAAGATCACTGATTATGCCGACAGACTTCTCAACAACCTCGATGAGCTTCATGGATGGCCTGACAAGGTAAAGTCCATGCAGAAGAACTGGATCGGAAGATCAGAAGGTGCGGAAGTCACATTTGCCATCGACGGTTTTGACAAGGATCTCGTTGTCTATACAACACGTCCTGACACACTCTTCGGTGTAACCTACATGGTAATGTCTCCTGAGCATCCATATGTTTCAGAGCTGACAGAGGGAACAGAATACGAAGCAGCAGTAAAGGCATACGTAGAAGCAAGTGCGCACAAGTCCGAGCTTGAGAGAACATCTCTCACCAAGGAGAAGACAGGTGAGTTCATCGGACGCTATGCCGTAAATCCTGTTAACGGCAAAAAGGTTCCTATCTTCATTTCAGACTACGTACTCATGGACTACGGAACAGGTGCGATCATGGCTGTACCTGCTCATGACCAGAGAGACTTTGAGTTCGCCAAGGCATTCGGCCTCGACATCATCCCTGTAGTTGATGTTCCTGACGTAGACCTTGACAACCTCACAGAAGCTGCCATCGCT
>CACWYF010000175.1 GCA_902765035.1 uncultured Eubacteriales bacterium | reverse complement strand
CGGATATCCCTCTGAAAGCTCGTCAGCGACATATTCATACACAGCCGCTTCAACAGGATCGCTTCCGGCGTAGCCGTGCTCAGCGGCATCGGCAATTTCCTCAGCAGCATCAGCTGTGTTTTCTTCAGCAGCAGGTGCAGACTCCTCAGCAGGAGCAGCCTCGTTATTGGTGCCTCCGCAGGCCGTAAGAACGGTGAACGAGAAGATCATCAGTAAACTCAGTAATAAAGCCAGTTTCTTCTTCATGTCTGTTTCCCCCCTTCAGGTTATATTTATCCTTGCTGTGTATTGTATTCTTTTTGAATATTATAATCCTTTCCTTTAAGAAGAGGAAGAATACAACATATCTGCTGCAGAAATCAAGCTTTTCAGCAAAATTCCCGCTCATAAATGAGAAAAGAATTATCGGATGGCACACAGCCGATGTGGTGCATGTTGTGATGGGGCTATGCTAATATATATGTGTATTAATTGTTAAAAAATGTAAAACAGATGGAGGAGGGACATTCACGGGAGATGATTATCAGCCTCGTCAGCTCGGATACTATTCCTTCTATGGATATGCGGGCAAAAAGATGATACCGGGAATAGAGTTCAGTGTTACGTCGGAGTCGGGCGCTGAGCGTTCCTGACGGGTGCGAAATAGACGGAACCGGTGAGAAAGAGACCGGAATAATGTCTGCGCCGGTAAGTCTTCCGGTGAAATAAAAAGAGAGGAACAGTTATGAAAAGAATCACTGTTTTGTTCGTTATCGCACTTAGCGTACTTGTTCTGGCGGGCTGCGGCGGAAGCGGTTCGGACAGCGCCTCAGCGGCTCCGGAGAACCCGGGCAATGTATACCGCGTAATAACGGTTGATGAATCCGGTGCGCCGGTAGAGGGTGTTGCTGTGCAGTTCCGCTCTGCTCAGATGTGCCTTATGGGCCAGACTGATGCGGACGGAATCGCGGTATTCGAGCAGGAAGAAGACAGTTCATACACGGTACACGTTTACAAGCTCCCTGAGGGATATGCTGAAGATAAGACCGAATATCCAGTTCCTGAGACCTACGGAGATGTCACAATAACACTAAAGGCGGAATAATATGGAAGAAAAATTCGATATCCAGCAGTATCTTGCTGATGGAGTTGAGCAGGTCGTAAAGGATGCTCTCAAGGCAACTCTGAAGGATCCGCGCGAAAGCGCTTTCCTTGCAAAGTTCGCACTTGCCAGCGCAAAGGCCAATAAGAAGAGAGAAGAAGAGGAAAAGGCAGGACTGCATGTCCCTTCATATCTCATCGCAAGCATCACCTCGAGCTGCAACCTGCACTGCGCGGGCTGCTATTCACGTGCCAACAACGCCACGGTAGACTGCGAGGCGACAAGGCAGCTCAATGACGAGGAGTGGCTCAGGATATTCAAAGAGGCAGAAGAACTCGGCATCAGTTTCATCCTCCTTGCAGGCGGAGAGCCTATGCTGAGAAGAGATGTCGTCGTTGTAGCGGGTACGATGCCGAATATAATTTTCCCTGTATTCACCAACGGCACATACATGGATGAGAGATTTTTTGAACTTCTCGATAAGTGTCGCAACATCATCCCTGTCATGAGTATCGAGGGAGGAAAGGAAGAGACCGACTCGAGGCGCGGAGAAGGCGTATATGACAGACTCATCTCCAACATGGATGAGCTGCACTCAAGAGGCCTTATTTACGGAGTATCCGTTACAGTAACCAAGGAGAACCTCGGCGAGGTGTATTCGGATGAGTTCCTTGACCTCATGAGATCAAGAGGATGCAAAGCGGTATTCTACATCGAGTACGTGCCTGTCACCGACGAGAGCCAGGAGCTTGCACCGGACGATGACGACAGAGCCTTCATGACGGAGCGCATGGACTATCTCAGAGCCAACCATGACGATATGATGTACATCGCTTTCCCTGGAGACGAGAAGAGCTCGGGCGGATGCCTCGCAGCAGGAAGAGGATTCTTCCACATCAACTCTCACGGCGGCGCAGAGCCTTGCCCGTTCTCGGCATATTCGGATATCAACGTAAAGGAGACATCCGTACGCGAAGCCCTGAATTCAGGCCTTTTCACAGCACTGAGAGAAGGCGGAGTCCTCTCGGGCGAGCACATCGGAGGCTGCGTCCTGCATGAGAAGAGAGACCAGGTCGAGGCAATAATTGCGGGGCAGAAAGCGTCCGCGGTATAATATACAGGATGACAGAGACGGCATCTACTTCATCAAGGCCAAGGGACACACCCACGGCAACAGTTGCAGCACCGGTAAAATACAGCGGGGTATGAAGTTATGGCAAAAGATAATGACAGCCTCAAGGCGGAGATGATCAGTGCGATCAGATCCGGCGGGGCGTGGTTCAGCACAAGAGAAAATAACTACCTCAAGATAGCGGACAGCGGTGAAGGAGGAAGGCTGTGTGCCAGAGAGTGTATCGTCAGTAACGGTGAGGTCTCGGGCAAAGCGTATACTTTCGGGACTGACTGGTTCGATATCAGCTTTCACGGAAGGCTCGTGGATATCTATGTCGATCCTGACACGCTTAAGGTGTGGGATGAGGAAGAACTGAACGGGACCGGAAAGCTCGCAGCTTTCTGCAGACAGGCTGACAGCGAAGCACTTGCCGGCAATATGCATCCGTACCACATTGATGGTGCGCCTTTTGCTGAGAACCTCATGCCTTCGGAAGCGAGGATGGGCCGCAAGGATGGCATCCTTTCCAAAATAAACATAGCCATAGTGGACGGGAAGAAAGTCCCGGTCACTAAGGAAGAGAACTGATGCTGCTTGCTGCTCAGGCTCATCCGGAGCAGTACGGAGACCTCATCGTAAGAGTTTCGGGCTTCAGCGCGTATTTCACAGGCCTGAATCTCACGACTCAGAATGAGATTTTTTAGAACATATCAGCCGCTAATGTGGTATTATCAGTATACGTCACATAATGTTTCAGTAATGTGTTATGCATGGCATGAGGAAATGCCGTTTGTAAAGTGGGGTGCGTTATGAAGGCATTAGAAGACAAGATACTGGCTGAAGGAATGCTGCTTCCTGGAGGAGTGCTCAATGTGGGCAGGTTCCTCAATCAGCAGATAGACACGGTGTTCCTTAAAGAGATGGGGGCCGAGATCGCCAGGCTTTTCGAAGACTCCGGCGCTACCAAGATCCTGACTGTTGAGGCATCAGGGATAGCGGTCGCTGTTGCAGCGGGAATGGCGATGGACCTGCCTGTCATATTCGCCAAGAAGAGCAGGACGGCTAATATAGACGGAGATGTTTACACATCACTGGTCTACTCATTCACACATGACAGAGAGAACCACATCATGGTCAGCAAGACCTATCTGCCTGCGGGTGAGAAGATACTGATCGTGGATGATTTCCTTGCTCACGGAAGCGCTCTGAACGGGCTGATTGCTATTGCCGAAGACGCGGACTGCGAAGTCGTCGGATGTTGTGCTGCCATAGAGAAGGGCTTCCAGATGGGCGGCGACAACCTGCGTGCAAGAGGATACCGCGTCGAGTCACTGGCTATAATCGACCAGATGGATGAGACCGGGATAGTGTTCAGGCTCCAGTAGGCAGAGCGGCATTACATGGTGAACAGCTGATCCGTCATTGGTGAATCCCGCGAATACACATCGTGAAATAAGACAGAATTTATAATAAGACAGATATTATTGCGCTGCAGGACATCTACTGAAGGGTAGCAACTGCAGCGTTTCAGATTAAAGGGGGTAAAGGGGGTATTCAATGCTGTTAAAGCAGGATTTCTATTTCAACTCGCTCGGTGCGAACAGGCCGCTTCACATAAGGATTCCTGACCACGGTGAGGGTCCGTTCCCGGTCATGTACTTCTTCGACGGGCACAACCTGTTCCGTGATGAGGATGCCACATACGGGAAGTCCTGGGGACTGGAAGACTATATGGCGGGCTGGGACAAGCAGCTCATAATAGTCGGAGTCGAGTGCGCGCATGAGGGCAACAGAAGGCTTTCAGAGTATCTGCCTTACGGCAGGGGCAGTGGATGGCTCAGGGGAATCGAACCTCTCGGCGAGGCGACGATGCAGGGCATCGTATACGAGCTCAAGCCGTACATCGATTCGAATTTTCCAGTAATGCCTTTCCGCGAGTGCACCGCAATAGGCGGCTCGAGCATGGGCGGCCTGATGTCGGCCTATGCGCTTGTAAGATACAATCAGTACTTCTCCAAAGCCGCGTGCGTTTCGCCGTCCATCGGCAGCGTCAACGGGATGCTCTGGCATGATATGAACAATACCTACATGGATCCGGATACCAGGGCCTTTTTCTCCTGGGGAACGCAGGAAGGTTACGGAGGCATCAAGGATCCTGATTCAGAAGACAGGTCAAGCTGGCTGTACCGTACTATCAGGGGTACCGCCAACAAGGTGGAGGCTGCCGGCGGCAGGGCAAGGATGTACTGCCAGATAGGAGGAAGGCACTGCGAGGCAGACTGGGAGAAGCAGCTCGGACTCTTCATGCCTTTCCTGTGGCAGGATGCGTGAAGAGGGGCATAGCTGAACAGCTGGTATCCAATAACTGAGGCCGGGATCGTGCGGATAGCCCTGAAACCTTGAAAAATGGCTGAAAACTATAGCTTTTTACTCTGAAATAGCGTATACTCTCTTTTTGTAGGGTCGCGATTCGGGCGGCCGGATTAAAAGGGAATCAAATAAATTCAGTTTATTCAAAGGAGAGTATTTAAAATGACAAAGGCAGATTTTATCGAAAAGTTCGCTGAGAAGACTGGTTTCACAAAGAAGGACGCTGCAGCTGCAGTTGACGCTTATCACGAAGTAATCGCTGACGCTATGAAGGCTGGCGACAAGGTTGTTATCCCTGGCGTTCTCAAAGTTGAGGTTAAGGAAATGGCTGCTAGAACAGGCCGCAACCCACAGACTGGCGAAGAGATGCAGATCCCTGCAAAGAAGGCTATCAAGGCTAAGTTCTCTGACAAGCTGCTCGGCTAATTACAGAGGTAACATCTGATCAATATCAGAAATACGAAAGAGCTCCGGATGATTTCCGGAGCTCTTTTTATATCCTGTGTCTCATAAATGAAAGGAGGGACGGCCGGAAGCCATCCCTCCTGAAATTTTCTACGTAAGACTGATTGCAGTTTTACTCTGCGCAGTAGAGAGAAACAGGTTCCGCATCATCTGTCACAGGGATGCAGGCCTTTACGGATGCATCATCAAGTGCGACCTCATATACCTTGTGGATGAGGCAGTTGACCGGATCCTCTGTTCCGATGATCACTGCTATGCGGTGACCTTCCGCAACAGTATATCTTGCAGGGTTAAGATATACATGATAATCATGCGCCTCGCCTTCTTTAAGTGTGACTGAAGCGGCAGATGTCTCAGGCGCATATCCGGACTCAGGGTTGCAGAGGTCTATGTATGCTCTTGTGATGACATTCCATGCTTCGCACTTTGTGTCAAATTTCCTGAGATCAACATTGCTGAGGCCTTCTCCGAGAGGGATTCCGCCTTTTACGACGAGCTTTTCAGGTACGACATTTCTCTCAGGGTCATTTGTCTTGATCGCGTCGAACGGTTCATCTGCGATATCGCAGAGAAGCACCGTAAGCTTGAGGTCGTCCTGTCTGCCGGATGCACTTCCGAGTGCAAAGCTCAGCTTGTCCGCATCGTTGACATTCTCCGCATCGAATCCTGTCCCGGCGTTTCCGCCGGCAAGCGCTGCAGTGAAGCCGACTCTTACTGTTCCCTGCATCGTGACAGCGCTCTCAAGAGGCTTTGTCATGTATCTCCTGTTCATGCAGCCGGATACAGTGCACATTTTCTCATCGAAGTTGTCCTGGGTGATTCCTGCTGCACTCCAGTCTGTATTGATAGTGCCTGCGCCTTCCGAGCAGCACTCAAGCAGCATCGTTTTGCCCGTATCCCATGAATCCGCCTTATACCATACATCCTGATCAAGGTTGCTCTGGACGAGAACTGCAGGCATGTTCTCTGCGCCGTTGTCCTGGCCGTACAGATAGTGGCTGATCCAGCGGTTGACTACGTCATCGTAGAACTGTCCGTCGATCAGGATACCGTAGCCCTTGTTAGGCATGGTCGGAGTGATGTGCGGACCCTGGTGAAGAACCAGCTTTACATTCCTGCCGGCCTGCTCAAATGACTTCAGCATCATCTCGAACTGCTTAGTCGATACGTTCTCGTCATGGAGACCGTGGACGATCATGGCAGAGCACTTTATATTATCCGCCTGAAGTGTGTAGTTGCCTTCCTTCCAGAAGTCACTGTAGTCAAAACCGCTCTTCAGCTGCTCAAGACCGAGCTGACGGTGGAAGTCGTCAAGTGCCTTCTTAGCCTCGTCCGGGAGTTCTGGATCGCCGTATCTGCTGGTGCAGAAGTAGGAGAGGAAGCTCATGAGCATCTCCTTAGGCCAGTAACGCTGAGCTCCCTGCTGATTGAGGAAGCTGTACCAGTCAGAGATACCTGCTACCGGCACGATAGTCTCAAGACCCGGCACTCCTGTTACTGCTACGGCAAAAGGCATGGTGCCTGCGTATGAACGTCCTGTCATAGCGACTTTACCGTTCGACCAGTCAGCCCTGATACCGGTGGTGCGGCTGCGGTCTGTATATGCGATGCGGTCGCCGTGGAGCCATTCGACTACAGCCTTGAACGCATCTCTCTCATAGGATGAGCCTACGTATTCAAATCCGTCTGAGCCGAGTGAGCCGAAACCCGAGCTGACGACGACTGCATATCCTCTGACGAGATAGTAATCAAAATTGTCGAGGTTCTCATAGTATTTGACACCCTGATTTCCGGAATAATCGAAATACCAGTCTGCAGGATCAGCCTGCATGGATGCCTCAAGTGCGCTCATGTATGAAGCAGGAGCCTGATGCTCTGCCTTGCGGTACAGTGATGACAGATCGAACGGGTCGCGCTCATCTGACTCGACTTCTTCCATATGCTCATAACCGTCGGCGTTGACGCCGGAACAGTAAGGGCGTGCCTCGAAAACTGTTGCCGCCTTGTAGTTCCCTTCAGCTGCACTGC
>CACWYF010000174.1 GCA_902765035.1 uncultured Eubacteriales bacterium | reverse complement strand
CGCGCGGCCATCAAATACGATGACGTCATCTTCCTCAACTGCTCGATCAACCTGGCGCATCAGGCTGTTAGGACTTATTACGCCAAGCTGTATGAGGCAAAATTCCTGGCGGGCATCGTTGCTGGCTCTGCTGCCGCGCTGGACGGCACGCACAAGATCGGCTACTGCTCTGACTACCCGATTTACGGAACGATAGCAAGCATTAATGCTTTTGCCATAGGCGCAGCCATGACCGACCCGTATGTGAAGATCTACCTCGACTGGTCGGGCAAGCAGGACCACGACTGGTGGTGGTCGATGGTTGACCAGGGCATCCATGTCATTTCGGCCATTGACTCGACGCACAACACTGACGGCTCCAATGCCTACGGCGTGTGCTATGTCGATAAGGTCGCGCCGGGCGAGGGTACGGACCTCTCGGGCGAATGCAAAATAACCAATCTCGCGGCGCCTATATGGAAATGGGGCAAGCTGTATGAGATAATAGTCAAAACGATAATCGATGGTACCTACAAGTCCAAGTCTGTCGACAAGAAGGACCAGGCGACCAACTACTGGTGGGGCATGATGTCGGGAGTTGTGGATATCGAGCTCGCCGACAGGATCTTCCCGTCAACAAGGCAGCTGGTCGACATCCTCAGGACGGACATAATCTGCGGCTCGATGAACCCGTTCGACGGCGAGCTCCGCAGTCAGGACGGCCTGGTCCGCAAAGCTGATGACGCGCCGCTTTCGAGCATGGATGTCATCACAATGGACTGGCTCAACGAGAACATTATCGGCGAGATCCCGGCCAAGGAGACCCTGAATGACGAGGCGAAGGAGACTGTCACTGTCAGCGGAGTCAGAGGCAAGGGAAGAGGATAGGATAGTTTGCAGCAAGGGCGCCTGAAAGCGCTGAAAACCAGAAAAAACTGATCATGAAAATACTGCTTGTAGCAGATCGCGAATTAAGAGAACTGTGGGACTACTGGGATACTGCAGGAAAGAAGAGGACGGAAGGGGTAGAGCTGATCCTCTCGGCCGGAGATATCAAGCCTGAATATCTCGAGTTTCTTGTAACCATGCTCAACGTTCCCTGCCTGTATGTGCGGGGCAACCATGACGGGATGTATGATGAAAAGCCGCCGATGGGCTGCATCGACATTGACGGGAAGGTGTTTGAGCTTAAGGTGCCTGTAGCAGGCAGCGGACAAGAAGATTGCGAAAGTGATAGCGGCAAAGAAGACAACGGCGATGCAGCCGGTCAGACGCAGCCGTCTGACCCCGGCTACAGAACCATAAGGATCGCCGGGCTCGGCGGCTCGATGCGCTACCGCAAGGGCGGAGACATGTATACCGAGCGTGAAATGAGAAACCGCGTGCGCAAGCTGCTGCGTCGCATCCGCTTAGGCATCGTTACCGGGACGGATGAAAGATCCTACCGCAACAGCGAACTGTCGGATCAGGCCCGCGCAATGGGAATCAATCCGTTTACAAAGCGGCGCCACGTGAATGCAGAAGCCAATGACCGCGGGCCGGTGGATATCTTCCTGACACACGCACCTTGTTTTGGCCACGGCGACCTTGAGAACCTGCCGCATACCGGGTTCAAGTGCTTCAACAGATTCCACGAGCTGGTCAGGCCGGCATACCATTGCTATGGCCACGTGCACAGGGAGTACAATGTGCTCATGCCTAAGGAAACCGAGCATCCGGCAGGCGCGCACCTCATCAACGTGGGCGGCATGTATATTCTGGATGTTTAATAGAAGAAAAAAAGAGGATCCCGGCTTTGCAGGTTTGCAAAACCGGGATTTTTTATTATGTGTCCGCAGCTTTAAGTACCTTATTTCTGTATCATGCGCCCAGGATTACTGTATCATGCGCCCAGGTAATGGAACCAGGAAGCAGCTCTGCCGTGGTGCGCGTGCCTGCCTGAGCGTTCTGTGACCCTGCCTTAGCAGCGGCCGCGATCTGTCTGAGTGCTACTGCCTCGCGCTGCATCTCCGGCTGTATGTACCTTGAGTACGCCGTACCGTACTTGGAGAAGGATGTCTTGTAGATGTGCTGCTCCGACAGGACCGGGGTCATCCAGAGCGGGATGCCGCCTGAGCACTTGATCTCCATCAGGACTTTGCCATCTTCGAGGAGCGGCGTTCCGTAAATGTCTGAACCGAGAGACATGTCATAGTCGCGGAACAGGATGTTCTCGTCGAAGGTCACGCGGAAGTCGGGAGCGGTCTGAACTGCCGGGGCATCTGAACCGGACACGGATGCCGGAATGTCGCGCATCCTGTAAGCCAGTCTGTCGTATGAGAGGAAGACGGCCGGCCTGAGGGTGCCGTAGTAGTTGAGGAAGTAGTTGATCTCGCTGGTCATCTGAGTCGGGAGGGCAGCAAGCTCGCTGCCGAGTCTGCCGGCAAAGCCCTGGGTCCACTTCATCGCGAAGTTTTTGGGCAAAGCGACTCTCCTCTTGTAGACGACGTGGTCGAATTTGCGCTTGAGCTCGACGAAGACGGTGCTGTCAGGGGAAGCGGTCGCGTAGCTTCTGATGCGGAGCTTCTCCTTGAAGTCAGGCTTGGCGATCGAGTGACGTGCCAGGATGTAGTCGTCTGTGTCAAAGTATATATTCCTGATTGTGGAGCGGCCGAACTTGTCCTGAACCATGTAAGGCTCCATAGCTCTGAGGATCCTGTCCTTCTGATCGCGCGTAATCATGTATTTGAGTTCGTATCTTTTAAAAACTGTCTGAAATGCCATTTTGTCACCTCTTGTGAAGAGTGTTTTTTATTTAATGAGTGCGGGCAGTTCCCCGGATTTATTGAATAGGTTGGTAAAGGGTTGTTCGGTCTTTTCTGCACGAATTCAGGTGCCCGCACTCTTCGATAGTTGTATTGTAGATGGTCAAACTTAAGCGGACTTAAAAGAAGGCAAGAAAAAAGCCGGCCTCCCGGAGACCGGCTGGTGTGGTGTTTTATGCGGGCATGGTGGCGGTGACGATGAACTCGCTGCCGTCACCACTGCGGGCGCGGATCTTACCGCCGTGGGCGGTCACGATGGCGCTCGCCATCGACAGGCCGATGCCATGCCCGCCGCTTGCGGAATTCCTTGATTTGTCGCTCCTGTAGAATCTGTCAAATACGTGCGCGAGATCCTCATCACTCAGCGGATCGACCGCCTTGTTGCGCACCTCGAGCACTATGGTTTTGCCTTCCTTGCGTAGAGACACTTTGACCTCATCACCCTCAGGCGAATACTTGAGCGCATTCTCGGTGAGGATGGACACGAGCTTCTCGATCTCCTTGCTGCTGCCCTGCATGGTGAGCATTGGGGTCACATCGATACTGAGATTCTTCTTCCTCTCTACCGCCAGGGCTTCGAAGGAGTCAGCGGTCTCCGCCACAATATCCGAAACCGGGATCTCGGTCATCGTGAGAGCATTGCCGGCTTCCTCCATCCTTGACAGATAGACGAGGTCGTTGGTCAGGGAAGTGAGGCGGTCGACCTGGGAATCGATATCGCCCAGGCTTTCGTTGAGGCTGGCAGTATACTCGCTGATGTTGCCTGCATTTTCAGTCACATCAGCATCGTCTGCATCCGGCTGCGGTTCACCTGCGTCAGCTTCGGCCGCAGCCGTTTTGCCCGCTGCCTCTATGTCCTCAAGGTCCATGCGCATCACATCGATGTTGGCCTTGATGATCGCGAGCGGAGTCTTGATCTCATGACCTGCATCTGTGATGAAGCGCTTCTGTTTCTC
>CACWYF010000173.1 GCA_902765035.1 uncultured Eubacteriales bacterium | reverse complement strand
GGAGAAGCATGCGCGGTCTATCTTCATCGGCGTATGCTCACGGTTGAAGCAGATGCAGTGCTCGTTATAGTAAACGTAAGGCGAATACTGCAGGAACCAGTCCGACCCGTTGATCGTGATAGGAACTATCCTGTGGTTCTGTCTTGCAGGGTGGTTGACTCTGCCTGCGTAGCCTTCATTCTCAGCGCACAGCTGGCATCTCGGATAAACAGATGCAGGCATGTTGCGGGCAGCAGCTATAGCCTTCGGGTCCTTCTCCGGCTTGGACAGGTTGATCGTTATATCCAGATCGCCGTACTCTGTCGGAGCGACCCACTTCACATCCTTGCGGATGCGGTCTCTTCTAATATAGTTGGTATCCTGGCTGAACTCATAGTACCACTCGGTAGCAGCCTCCGGGCTCTCAGCGTATTTTGCCCCGAACTCCTTTATTACCTGCGCCGGCCTCGGTGTGAGCCTGCCCATGATCTCTGTATCGAAGAGGTCTCTGTAGACGACCGAGTTCTCCTTCAGAGTTCCGTTCTCATATGCAAAATCCGTAAGCGCATCAAGGATGACACTGAGTTCAGCATCATCAGGGACTTCGATCTCAGGTACGTCGTCCGCTCCGAGAACATCGATGATAGTGTTCATGGCCCAGATGCATTCACATTCTTCGATCAGGCCCTTGTTCAGTGCATAACCGGTAAGTGCTTTTACTGCGTTCATGTCTGTTTCCCTTCTCTGTATATCAGCAGGCATATCCGCATTTCAGCCGGATTCCTGCCTGCAGCGCAAATCATTTCAAGACGGGATAATCATATCACAAGCCGCCCTGTATTTCTGCACATATTGCAATCATCTTACCTCGCTCCCTATTCTTCCTACATCTCGCCATATTCCGTCTGCCGGAACCTGTTTGTGGTTTTTGCCAAATACCGTCCTCTTTTTTGCCTCTTTCCGGCGGATATTTGTGTATTTGTATAAAAACTTGCCCAAATTGTATTGACAGCCCCTCTTTCCGATGCTAATGTATGTATCAACTTAATACCGAACAAACCAGAGATGGAGAGTGAGTAGGCTTCGATGCTTGCATATGAGCGAGCTGCCGGCGGTGAGAGGGCAGCATGCGGAGGCGGAGCTGAATGGACTCCTGAGGGCGACAGGAAAGGGACGCAGGTCCAGTATGGGAGACGGAGAGAAAACTTCGTTAACAAATGATGCGTATGTTGGTACGCAGTGAGTGGGCAGAGGCGACTCTGTCAAGCCGGGTGGCACCGCAAGAGATAAATTTATGTTGATTTGATATGACATACTCTTGTCCCAGCAAAACTATTTTGCCGGGACAGGAGTATTTTTTATAGAAAGTCTCCTTTCCGGGCAGTAAACCGATTCATGAAAGGAGAACTACAGCAATGGAAAATTACCGCACCTATCTGACAGAGGAAGAACTCCCTACACATTACTACAACCTGAGAGCAGACATGGAGAAGAAACCTGCTCCGCTGCTCAATCCGGGAACAATGCAGCCTATGACAGCTGAAGAGCTGGAAGGTGTATTCTGTTCAGAACTTGTAAAGCAGGAACTCGACAACGATACAAGATTCTTTGAGATTCCTGAAGAAATTAGAGATTACTACAAGACCTTCAGACCGTCGCCGCTGGTCCGTGCTTACAATCTGGAGAAGGTGCTCGGAACACCTGCTAAGATCTATTTCAAGTTCGAGGGAAACAACACTTCCGGAAGTCACAAGCTCAACTCAGCCGCTGCGCAGGCATACTATGCTAAGAAGCAGGGACTCAAGGGCGTGACAACCGAAACAGGCGCAGGACAGTGGGGAACAGCTCTGTCGATGGCGTGCGCATATTTCGGCCTCGACTGCAAGGTATTCATGGTCAAGACTTCATACGAGCAGAAGCCTTTCCGCCGTGAGGTAATGAGAACATACGGCGCCGAGGTAACAGCATCCCCTTCGGATACAACTGAAGTAGGAAAGAAGATCCTCGCAGAGTTCCCGGGAACAGGTGGAAGCCTTGGCTGCGCCATCTCGGAAGCCGTTGAAGCCGCAGTTACAAGAGAAGGTTACAGATACGTCCTCGGAAGCGTGCTGAATCAGGTGCTTCTTCACCAGAGCGTGATCGGACTCGAAGCCCACAAGGCTCTTGAGAAGCTCGGCGTCACCCCTGACATAATCATCGGATGTACAGGCGGCGGATCCAATCTCGGCGGTCTGATCGCACCATTTATGGGAGAGAAGCTCAGAGGCGAGAAGGATTACAGAATCATCGGAGCTGAGCCTGCATCCTGTCCGAGCTTTACAAGAGGAAAATACCTGTACGACTTCTGCGACACCGGCAAAGTATGCCCGCTCGCAAAGATGTACACCCTCGGAAACGGCTTCATGCCTTCGCCTATACACGCAGGCGGTCTGAGATTCCACGGAATGAGCACTATCCTTTCAGAGCTGTACGATCAGGGACTGATGGAAGCTGTCGCCTATGAGCAGACCGAGGTGTTCGAAGCAGCTGAAGTATTTGCCCGCGCAGAAGGCATCCTGCCTGCTCCTGAAAGCAGCCATGCCATCAAGGCAACTATAGATGAGGCCCTGAAGTGCAAGGAATCAGGTGAAGAAAAAGTCATCCTCTTTGGCCTCTCCGGAACAGGATACTTCGACCTGCTGGCTTATCAGCAGTTCAACGACGGTACGATGACTGACTACATCCCTACCGATGAAGACCTGGCAAAGGGACTCGCATTCGTTCCGCCGCAGCCTGAAGAAAAATAACCATAATCCAGAGAAATTACCTTTCTGATACACGGAAAAGCATCTGCCCTTCTCACTGCCATCGCAGGAGGGAGCAGATGCTTTCCGTTTTTTCATATTTTATTCATTATTAAGGCATCGCCTTACGGCATCTGCCTGTTCCGCTGTTTACTTCTTAGGCTTAAGCACTACTTCTCCGGACTTTCCGCCTACGTACTTTCCTTCTTCCAGTACAGGCTGTCCGTTTACGTATACGTACTCGATACCCTCAGGTCTGAAGTCAGGCTTATCCTCGTTGACCTTCATCTTATCAAGATCGATGACTGTGATGTCTGCCTTGTAGCCAGGCTTCAGGTATCCTCTCTCCGGGATCTTATAGCGGTCTGCAGTGAGACCCGTCATCTTGCGGACTACCTTCTGGATCGGAATCCCATCCCTCTTTGCCAGTTCAAAGAACTGCGGGAAGGTCTGGAATGCCGCAATGTTCTGAAGTCCCTTCTCCTCTACCCATGCATCAGTCATGAATACCGAGAGCTCATCATTCATCAGGCGGCGTACGATGTCTGCATTGTAGTACTTGCCGAGATAGATGCTGCCTGCTCTGTTCGACAGGTCTACCAGTTTGAGGTACATGTCGAGGTTGTCGAGGCCTTCCTCAGCAGCGCACTGCGGGATCGTTTTGCCCTCATACTCAGGATGATCATCAGAGATGTACGCAACGACCATGTCGTCCCAGTCGATGCCGAGCACCTTGCGGTACATGAGTATGGTCAGCTCGAGCTTCTTTCTGTTGGCAGGCTTTGCCGCCTCCTCCTTGCTGAGCTGTGCATACCACTCAGGGAAAACGACCGTGATTACCGATGCTCCGTAGTGGAACGCATAGTTGTCGAACGCGATCGGGTTGCCCTTCATGCGCTCACGGTAGAATGTAGTGAGCATCTTGTCGAGAAGCTTCCAGCTCCTCTGACCGGTGAAGATGAGGTGGCTGTATTCCATCCTGCAGCCCGTCTCGTGCATGATCTCGACTGCCTCGTCGAGTCCCATCTCGAGGTGGGACTTCCTGGTGATCAGTGGATAATCCGCACTTACGATGGAGCATGCCCTCGGATGGATGGTGACAATACCGTCATACTTCGCTATCTCACGGGCAAAAGCATATATCTCATCCTTCTGTGCGTAGCGGTCAGGTTCGTACATGAATCCGAGCGAGCCTCCGAAAGCACCGCCCTCCATAGCCTCACGCACATGTGCGAGTTCCTTCTCGATCTGCTCCGGTGTATAAGGCGCCGGATCATATCCTGTCATTCCTGCACGGACCGAGCCCTGTCCGATCAGCGGGACCATGTTCACAAACAGGTTTCCCTCAGCACGCTTCTTGAATTCGGCGAAGCTGCACGGAGCCTTGGCGTCGAAGAGTCCGCCGCCGACCTTGTCCCTGAACGGTGTGTCCGGATCGATGCCAAACGGAGAGAAGCTGCAGTTGCCTGTTATCTGCGTGGTTATGCCTTGCTCGATGAATGGCTTATAGTACTTCTCTGCATTCTCATAATCATAGAAGAAGTCATTGTGTGAATGAGCATCTATAAGACCCGGGCATATCTGCTTGCCCTTCAGGTCGATGACCTTGTCCGCCTTGCTCCTGAGGTTCTTTCCGACCTTCAGTATCCTGTCGTCCTCGATAAGCACATCGCCGGTATACGGCCTTGCGCCCGTTCCGTCATAGATAGTTCCGCCTTTAAATAAAGTCCTCATTATATATGCCTCCTGATGTGTTCCTGTTCTGCTTCTTGATAAGTTTTCCGGACAAGCATCTCTTCTGTTAAATTACAACTTTTTTTACAACTATCATCTTTAGCATTATCAGAAAAAAAACTAAAATCATTTGATACATCAACTGATACATCATTCTGAGTATTTGAATCAAATACATTATCCACAATATTAGTATCTTCTTCTTTGTCATTAACATTTTTACATAAAACAATCTGTGCATTGAGCTTAATTCCATACTCAGGATCACAAAGTCTCTTGAATTTCTCCAAAGCAGCGCCTGCAAACCGATTGTTCAGCATCATGTTACGAAGTTCAGGATTTGTCGTCTGAATGGAAACATTAATAGGTGAAAGATGATATTTCAATATTCTATCAACATCATCA
>CACWYF010000172.1 GCA_902765035.1 uncultured Eubacteriales bacterium | reverse complement strand
CCGTATAGGTGCTCAGGTCGTTTCGGGAATAGGTTTTCTCGGAGCCGGGACCATCATGGTCACCAAGGGTAATAACATTCACGGACTGACAACGGCCGCAGGTCTGTGGGCCGCTGCATGTATAGGCATAGCTCTGGGGCTCGGATTCTATGAAGGCGCCCTGGTAGGCGCCGTCGTGGTTTACATCACGATCCACATGCTCAGAAATCTGTCCCAGTCGCTCAGAAAGAATCATGCTGATGAAGCAGATAAAGATGAAGCATGAAACCGTGATCCCGCCGGATACACAAAGAAGCGCAAAATAAACGCCCCGCAGCACAGCTGCGGGGTTTTTGCCTGTAAGATCAGAGTATTGCTGTATGCCCTATTTCGCGAGGATCAGCTCAGGCAGTGTTGCTTCAAAGTCTACGCCGTACCATGGCTTGTCAGGATTCTGCATCGTGACTTCGATGGTGCGTGCAGTGTACTCAGCAGCTATCCTCATCGCATCCTGCCAGCTCTTGCCCTTCATCATCTCTCCCACGCATGTGCTGGAGAACAGGTCTCCTGTTCCGTGGAATGTCGCATTGATCTTGTCATTCTGATACAGATAATAATCACCTGTTTCAGTATCGAATCCCATGACACCGGTCTTGCCGGGCTCGAGGGAAACGCCTGTCAGAACGTTGATGCGTGCTCCGAGCTCAGCCAGTCTTCCGAGCATCTTCTTTATGTACTCTTCATCGTGATCCTTCTCTTCCCTGTACTCCATGTCTGTCATGAAGGCAGCTTCGGTGATGTTCGGTACGATGATGTCTGCAGCTCCGCAGAGCTCTGCATTCTTCTTCGCATAAGCCATGTCGAAAGCAGGATACAGCTTGCCGTTATCTGCCATTACAGGGTCTACGAATACAAGGGTATTCTCGCCTCTGAACTTAGTGAACAGCTCCTTCATCTGATCGATCTGCTCCGGTGTCCCGAGATATCCTGTATAGATGGCGTCGAACTTCACATCCTCACTCAGCCAGTGCTGTGTGATAGGCTCGATCTGGTCTGAAAGATCCTTAACTGTGAAATTCTTGAACATCGTATGTGTCGAAAGTACTGCGGTCGGCAGTATGACAGCCTCTGAGCCAAGCGCTGAGATCACCGGCAGAGCTATGGTGATGGAGCACTTTCCGAGGCATGATATATCCTGAATGGTCAAAACTCTTTTCATTTTGCTTTCCTCTTTTCTCCGCATAATAATAACCATTCACTATGATAAGCCTTACGCATGAACGTAACAATATACAATTCCGTGCTATTTTTATTTCAAGATTGCACAGCATCTGCCGCTTTAATGTGTTAATATAGGTGCATGGATTTTGATTACATAATTGCTGACCCTACGGGGAACATTACCGTCCTGATAACATCTCCATATACCCAGGAGAACCGTCAGGACATGATACAGGAAGCATTTGAACGTGAACCATCCTGCGAGCAGGTGGGTTTTCTGGTGCCCTCTCAGGACACAGACACCGGGCTTGAGATGATGGGTTATGAGTTCTGCGGCAACGCGACTCTCTCCGCAGCAGCATGGCATGCTGGCACCAGCGGCCTTGAGCCCGGTTGTGATGCTGTCGTCACGGTAGAATCATCCGGAGCCGATGAACTTCTGAACGTGCATGTCAGAAGGCTTGAGGAAGACCCTGAAGCCTCTTCAGATGTTCTTTTCGGCGGCTCATATTTCGAGGGAACAGTCGGAATGCCTGTGCCTGCACTCAGCACATACCGGGGCTACCCTCTCATTTCATTCGAAGGCATCTCTCATCTTCTCGTTCCTGCTGATGATTTCAGTATCCCGCATGCAGAGAAGGCAGTGCAGGAGTATGCGCATGAGCTCGATGTTTCAGCTCTTGGTCTCATGCTGTGCCCTGACTATGATATCCTCACCTCCACTACGCCGGATGAGGACTCCATCAGTATCGTACCGCTTGTATATGTTCCTGATCAGGAGACTCTCTTCTGGGAGCACGGCTGTGCTACAGGAAGCACAGCAGCAGGCTGGTACCGCTACATGACCGGCGGCAGCTCCCACACAGAAATAAAACAGCCCGGCGGCATCATCCGTGTGGATGTCACCGGCGGGCAGCCAATGCTTACTGGTAAAGTCATTTTCAGATCCGGCCGCTGACCGGATCTTTTTTATTCTCCAGTGTAATTTTTTGTTTCCTCAACGGGATCCAGGAGCCCCATTTCCTCAAGTATCGTCCTGGTGTCCTCTGCACCTGTGTTGATGATGCCCGTGCCTCCCATCTTCTCCCATGCCATTATGTTCGCAGGCAGGTCATCTATGAGGATGCAGTCCCTGCCGGTGCAGTAGTCAGGCTTATCTTCCTTGTAAACGATATTTACGACTACATCCTCGGACAGCATTCTTCTCACCCAGTTTTTCTTGTCTTCACCGGCTGTGGTAATGCCCCTTCTGGGTTTTGGGATGCCGCTCAGTATCTCGCACCTGTCGCCATACCTCGCATGCAGGTCATCAAACAGCTCTTTTGCACCCGGCATCAGCTCCAGCCTGTCATAGAAGTGTCCCACTTCCTTTATCCTTACCCACATCTCATCGTCAAATCCCGGATACGGTTCGTCTTCGTGCGAAAACGGGTCCATGCCGCAAAGGTCATGTACTCCCTTTTCGAAATTTGCCATCACACCATCAAGGTCGAAAAAAATCTTCTTAACTTTCACTCTTATATAATCTTTCCTTCTTTATTCAGATATATCTTCGTCTTCGCTGCCGTTGCTGCCCAGGATGATCGGCCTCAGCACCTTAGCGATCATATGCGGCTCGAGAGGCTTTGCGATGTGAGCATCCATTCCCGCATCCAGCGCGTCCTGTATGTCTTCGGCAAAAGCATTTGCAGTCACAGCGATGACCGGGACCGCAGCGAGCTCAGGGTCTTCAAGCGACCTTATCATCTTAGTCGCCTCATATCCGTTCATTACAGGCATCTGTACATCCATCAGCACAGCGTTGTAGTAGCCTGGATCCGAGCCCATGAGCATCTCTACCGCTTCCTTGCCGTTGCAGGCAGTCTCCACGCAGAATCCCATGTTGGTGAGTATCATCACAGCTATCTCCCGGTTGACCTCAACATCCTCAGCGAGCAGGATTCTCATTCCGTCAGCGCATCTGCAGTCCTGAGTCTCCATTCTGATGGTCTCAGTCTCAGATGTATCGTCAGCAGCTGCAGCTGTCATCGGGATGCGCACTGTGAAAGTGCTGCCCTTATCCTTCTCAGTCTTCACTTCGATGCTGCCGTTCATCATTTCCACTATGCTGCGGGTTATTGCGAGTCCGAGGCCGGTTCCCTGAATGCTGCTGACAGTAGAAGTGCGCTCACGTTCGAACGATTCGAACACCTTAGCCGCAAATTCCTCAGACATCCCTATCCCGTTGTCCTCGACCGTCAGTATGTATTCAGATACTGACATGTCGCCTGACTGAGGCTTTTCCTGTCTGAACACGACACGCACTCTTCCGCCATCCGGAGTGAACTTGTACGCATTGCTGACAAGGTTCATGAGCACGCGGCTGAACCTCACCCTGTCGCACATGACATGCCTGTCTGTGATGCCCGATGTATCGACTGAAAACTCAATGTTCTTCGTTTTCATCTGGTCGGTGAAAACGGTATCCACATCATCGAATATCTGTATTATATCCAGAGGCTGCTCCTCAAGATGCATCCTGCCGCTCTCTATACGGCTCATCTCCAGAA
>CACWYF010000171.1 GCA_902765035.1 uncultured Eubacteriales bacterium | reverse complement strand
TTAAGAGTCTGCATGATCTCATACAGCTGTGCTGTGTAAGGGATAGGTGCGTCGATGGCATGAGCAGTCTTTACAACGTTAGTGATATCCTTGTGGTTTACCTTGATGGTGCCGCCAGGAACGAAGTTTCTGTTGTACATCATAGGTGCCTTTGCGTCGAGAACTGCCGAGCCTGCCAGACCTGTTCTGATCGCCTGATATACCTTCTCAGGATCAGCGCCGGCCTTGACTGCGAAAGTCAGAGCTTCGGATACGATGGCGATATTGTTGTTTACTATGATCTGATTAGCGAGCTTTGTAACGCTTCCGCTTCCGCAGCCGCCTGTCAGAAGAACGGAAGAAGCGTATGCTTCAAGATAAGGCTTTGCCTTCTCGAACACGTCCTCATCTCCGCCTACCATGATAGCGAGCGAGCCTGCGATAGCTCCCGGCTCTCCTCCGGATACAGGCGCATCGAGGAATCCGATTCCCTTTTCCTTGAGTCCGTCATAGCACTCTCTGGACTCGACTGGTGTTACCGAGCTGTGGTCGATGATGATGCCGCCTGCTTTCATTGTGGATGCAACACCGTCTTCGCCGAAGATTACACTCTGAACGATATTTCCTGTAGGGAGGATCATCATAACGATGTCACATTCCCTGCCCATGTCTGCGTAGGTGCCTGACTTTGCGCCCATTGCAACGAGCTCATTGACGAGATCCTGATTGAGATCAGCTACCATTACGTCGTGTCCTGCCTGTACAAGGTGCTTTGCCATTGGGCGTCCCATGATTCCGAGACCAACAAATCCTAGTTTCATTTTGACCACTCCTTCCGATTTGCCTTAAGTATGTCTATTGATTGATTATTTACATGCAGTTCTCCGCTCTGCTGCCGGAGGCTGCTTAGTAACTTATTAATGCAAGCTTCGCGTCTTTATTCCTGCGCCTCTTCGCGGCTGTTGAAATACGCCCTGACCGTTTCATAGGCCCTGTCGAACTCCTCCTGCAGAGCATCGCCCTTCTGCGTCTCTGCGATCCGGTGCCTCTGCCCGCTGCGGTCCGTCAGGAAAAGCGCTTTGCGGATGTTCTCCTGGATACCGACCTCAAACTTTGCCATATCTGCGAGCCGGTATATCTGGAAATACGGCAGCTCCATCACCGCATACTCGCTTGTGACCGTCAGGCCGAGGAGTTCAAAACGGTTTTCGTCCGCTGCGTCAAACTCTCTGCTGAGCCTGTCCATGTCCGATATCTTCGCAAGTTCTTTCTTCATGCGGGCGTTCTTGTTGTACAGCGAGTATCCGAGGGCGATACCCATGCAAACAAAAAGCCAGCCGACCATATGTCCGAATGCAAGCAGGATGACTCCTGCCGTCAGCATCGAAGTGCATATGAGCAAGCTGGTTCTGGATTTATTCTGAATGTCAGTAATCAATTCCCTGAAGGTCTTGTGCATTATCATTCCCCTCTGCAAGTGCTTGATCAGGCTGAAGAATTACTTATTAAGTTCCAGTTGTTATAATTATTAATATTTGCTTTGATTCTTTGTGATGCCATACTACCACATACCGGTATACCGGTCAACGAAAACCGTTATTTTCCAACTGTTTATTTATTTTTTGTCAAGGATTGTGCCCTGTAATTGCCCTATTTTCTTTGTGTTTGCAGTATAAGCACAATCGGTTGACCCGGAATACCGGTCTATTGTACACTATGTAGTAGAAGCATCGGTATTTTGGACAAAGTGAGGTGTACCATGAGAGTCTCCAAGCCTCTTCAGCTCAAGGCGTATGAAAGCCTTAAACAGATGATCCTTGACGGAAATTTTGAACACGACGTCTTCTACTCGGAGACCAGGACCGCCCAGGATCTCGGAATATCCAGGACCCCTATGCGGGATGCGATCCACCGCCTCGAGCAGGAAGGCTACATCGATGTCTTTCCGAGCAAGGGATTCCGCCTTCATGAACTGACGGACAAAGACCTTACGGATACGTATCAGATAAGGTGTGCGCTGGAAGGATACTGCGTAGTGCATCTTGCAAATATCCATGAAGAACCTGAGTCAAAACGTGTCTTCCATACACTCGGGAGCATAATCCGGGATATGGATGCAATTGCTTCGACAACAGAGGATGTTGAGGAATTCGCGCGCTACGATGCAGAGTTTCACAGAAGGCTGGTCTACTCCCTGGATAATGATGTGATATCCGAGACGTTTGATGCATATCACTATCAGATGAGCAGACAGACTACCGCATCACTGAAAACAGAAGGCCGCCTCAGGCAGACAGTAATAGAGCACCGCGCTATACTTGAAGCCATGCAGGCCGGAGACATCGGCAAGAGCTACATGGCCTGCGTCACCCACATCGGCCAGGCACGAAAGCTCATCGATTTAAAGTAGTGACAAAGGGGACGGTTCTAATTGTCATCAAAAAGGGAAGGCTGATGCCTTCCCTCTTCTTGTAGCGAAAGTGTGTCAAAAAGGACCGTCCCCGATGACACCCCGTTGTCACATTATGCGTTTACTACGTTGGCTGGTGTGCCGTCCATGTAGGCTTTGATGTTGTCGGCTGTGGTCTGCATGATCCTCTCTCTGGCTTCCCTGGTCGCCCATGAGATATGTGGTGTGATTATGCAGTTCTTAGCCTTCAGGAGAACGTTGTCTGCCTTGATAGGCTCGGTCGATACGACGTCGAGTGCTGCTGCAGCGACTTTGCCGCTCTCGAGTGCATCGTAGAGATCCTGCTCAACTACAAGCGGTCCGCGGCTGTTGTTGATAAGAACTACGCCGTCCTTCATCTTCGCGATGTTGTCCTTGTTGATGATGCCTTCTGTTGCAGGGAACAGCGGGCAGTGCAGGAAGATGAAATCTGACTTTGCAAGCAGCTCATCAAGTTCAACGTACTCAGCTACTGCTCTGCCGGCATCGTGCTGATGCGTATCGAACGCCAGGACATTCATGTTCATTGCCTTCAGGATCTTGGCAGTGTTTGTTCCGATCCTTCCGAGACCGATGATGCCGGCTGTTTTGCCCGATACCTCGATCATTGGATAGTGCCAGTAGCACCAGTCAGGATTAGCTGCCCACTCACCGGCGAAAACCGAGTCACTGTGGTGTCCGATATGCGAGCATACCTCCATGAGGAGGCTGACAGCGAACTGGCTTACGTTGTCTGTTCCGTATACTGGAACGTTCATTACAGGAATGCCCTTCTCTTTAGCATATTCGTAGTCAACTACGTTATATCCCGTAGCAAGAACAGCGATCGCTTTGAGGTTAGGACACTTGTCCATTGTCTCTTTGCTTATAGGTGTCTTGTTAATTACAGCGACCTCTGCATCGCCAATCCTCTCAGCAATCAGTGGTGATTCTTCATATGCTGTGCGGTCATATACGGTTACTTCCCCGAGCTCCTCAAGGCCACGTGGATCCGGCCCGAGGACATTCCCCGCTACGACGGACTCGTGGACGTGGTGAAGCTCGCCACGCGCCAGCACGCGAACCCCGACATGGTGATCGGCGCCTACGAACGGCGGTCATACGGCGGCAACTTGCTCGACCTATTCGAACCTGGCTTCTCGCCGTCCTTCTTCCCCAAGTACATCGACAACGCGGCATTCCCGCCCGACTGGTTCGAGAAAACCGGGGCCTGTCCCCGCGAGTGCACCTCATGCGGCTACTGCGAGCGCGTGTTCGAGACGGTCTGCCGCACAATTGGCGAAGAACGGGAGGGCCGCGCTGCCGCGCGGCCTTTCGTGGAGGAATCGCCATG
>CACWYF010000170.1 GCA_902765035.1 uncultured Eubacteriales bacterium | reverse complement strand
AAAGTCGATGTTATGCCAGACAAGAGCATCATCGCCAATGAACTCTTCGAATGCAGGCAACGCATCTTGAATCGTCGGTGCATCTGCAACCATATCGTCAGTGATGTGCGTTATATCTGTGATAGTTTGCGGGATATGGATCCCCGGGTTTACCATCATATCGAATCTCTCTGCAGGTATGCCGTCACGAAATCTGACTGCGCCAACCTCGATGATCTTATCGCTCCACGGATACAGACCGGTCGTCTCAGTATCGAATACTACGAAATCTTTGCAGTTTTCAGCGTTTCTAATGCTTGCAGTTTCTACTATCCTGTCCATCTACCACTCATCATATCCGCGTCTTCAACGCAGAAAGCGTTCATCCAATCGGTATAGTAATCTGAGCCCAGCCCTTCTCTAAAGCAGGCCGCCATTTCTGAGGGCCTTATTGATGTCATAGAATACCGGGGACTGAACTATCTCAGACACCGCCCATCTTTCGATCTCATCAGAATAAGCCTTGAGCGTTTCCTCATCGTAGAGCACCCATTTCACCGTATCGATCATCCCTGGATGCTGTAATGTATATTCTTTTACTGCTTTGACTGCCGTCTTTACCGCGTCATCCAGCGGGATAGGAAGGCTCTCAGGATTGTCTTTATATAAGGTCGCAATAGATGGAAACGCTATGCTCCTGATACCATTGTCAGCTGCCGCCTGAAGACAAGCGCGATAGCAATCAGAAAGCATCTCAAGTTCATTCTCACTATCTTCGAGCCATCTCGGGTCTACTGTATAGATCACATATCTCGAATCAAAGTATCCGTAGCCTTTTGTGATCTTAGCTTCACCGACTTTGCATCCTTTGAGTGCATTCTTCGCTGCAAGCAACTCAGGTCCGCCCGCCTGGATGATCTGTCCGGCCGGGAACTCGCCATATTCGAGCTTTTCATCAGCAGCATATACTACCGCCTGAACACCCAGCCTCTCATCAATTATTTGGCATTCACGTGCATTTACAGCAATCAGCTCTGTTGATGCCACTGAGGCGACCGGCTCATCCTTCCACTGCATCCCGATGTACTTCCTGAACCAGTCAGGATCTTCATAATCGCTGTATTCGCTCATTTGGCATCCGTGGCAGATATCATCCGCCATCTCGATGATCACATCGTGAAGTTCCAGATCCTTTTTCCATTTGTCATCTATAGCATCATATCCAAGCAGAGCACCGAGGATGTTGCCGGTGACTGCTCCAGTGGAATCGCTGTCACCTTTGTGATTTACAGCGGCAATGATTCCTGCTGAGAAATCGTCCTGATGTCTGAGCGCGCAGTATATGGCGATCGCGAGTGTTTCCTCTGCTACCCAGCCCTCGCCGAGACGATGTATGTTGTTAAGGTCACTGTATTTGTTTTCCGACAGCCTGATTGCCTGATCGATTATCGCGGTCAGCTCATCTAAGTGTTTATCGCCCTCAAACAGCTTCTCAGTAGTCTGCTTCGCCTCGATCACGATTTCTTTGAGTGACATTTCCTTTTCAGGGAAAACGATGTGATGCAGGATATGTGTCAGAACTGCTGCCGGCATATATCCGAGCGAATGGCCGTGTGTGATCGCTGCTATCTGGGCTCCTTCGAGATCGAGCTTCTCTATATCTACATTCTCATAATCCAGAGCTAATGGAGCTACTCTCATCACACCGCCGCAGCCTTTACTGTCATTGAGATGTTCTTCGATGAAGTCATCTCCATGCGGTTTGCCGTATTTGAGAGCAGACAGGCATGTGCTGCCCGGCGCCCTTCTCCTGTAGAGTTCAGGCACATCCATGAGCCACGAGACAGTGCTGTGCATCGGCCTGCGCGGTTCCGTTCTGCTTTGCTCAAACGATATTTCCTGAGTTTTGAGCCAGTCCTGATAAGCCATTGCGACATAGCCTCTCGGCCAGCCCTGTATGCCTCTCATGCAGCCTCTAGTGTCACCGACCAGGAGTCCATTGGCCGTGAAGAGCGTCATCTGTGTGTCGTCAGAGATGATCGCCTTGCCGGTCAGACCGTCTGGCTCATACTCTGTAATACCTTCTTTGCCGAATCTCGAGAAGATCTCATCCTCCCCGCTGAATTCGACCGTATAGCCAAGCGCGTCTCCGGCAGCTCCGCCCACGAAGCAGCCTCTTATTCTGTCGAGGTTCACTTCGGTCTCTTTGATACGCTCCATGGCCTCATCTATAGCCTGTTGCTTTTCATCGCGATAAAAGTTGTCATGCGTGAAGTTGCGGCAAAACTCCCTGAAGTTGTACTGCTCTTTCGTTCGGTCAAGGACTGCAAAGTCTATCCTGTTAAACAGATCCTTTTGTCCGCGTCCGTTGTAATCAAGTTCTTTCAGTGCCTTGTAGAACAGGTCAGATATGACTGCTGCGTCATTACCGAATGCACCGCAGCCCCATGCTCCGAGCACGAGGTTTTTGTATCCCAGGTATGCCACGCACTTGAGCAGTCCTGTGATGCGGTCATACATCATCTGCTCGTACTCGGCATCGCTCATGCCTTCTTTTCCGTATGAGACCATAGGCGCAGCGCAGGTTACCACAGAGACCACGACCGGCTCGTCGAGCAGTTCTCCGTTCTCATCGCGGAAGATCTCGACCTGCGGAGTGATCATCAGAGCGTCGGAGCCCATCTTTGTATGAAGGCTCTTGTTGTAATCGTAATATTTCCTGGCTTTCCTGGATTCGAGCGACAACAGCAATGAGCTGCATCTGCAAAGGTCTTCCTCCTGAGCCTTTGCACCCCTTCTGACTCCTCCGCCAGGATTGACAGCATTTGCAAGGTTCAGTACTAGGATCTTTGGGATGTCTTTATCGTAAAGGTATGTATGTGTGACCCGTTCTCTTGCAAGCGAGAATGAGTCTGTGTTTTCGCAGCCATAGCCGCAGCGGCCGAATACATAAGGCGGGTTGAAATCCTTACGGCTGCCGTTCTTCTTCACATCATCCGGAAGGTATACATGGATCTCTTCCATTTCCTTCCGAGACAGCTTCAGCTGTATCTTCCTTCCGTCTTTTACATAGTATCCCTGCTCCAAGATCTGCATCGTCTCTTGGATCATGTTCAGTTCTCTTGATCTGTCCCTCTTCTTTTTATCTTCCGTCTTTGTAGGGATTATGCCAGCAGACTTGCCGCGGATCTCCATCAGGATCTTCCCAAGCAGGTTCTCACCCTGCCACTGATCAGGCTGTTTGGCTTTTGGATCGTCTGCACTCATGCCTATGCCCCAGTTTATGTCACTAGGACTGGCCTCAGCCATAACTGCATCTCCGGTAGCCTTCAGCTTGGCCTGAATCTCTTCCGGATGAACATACGGCAAAACATATTTACCAGCCGTAATCGTCTTACCATCACCAAACACATTGACCATGGCCCATTTGCCGGTAAGCAGTTCAGGAATCTCTTTTTCAATAACAGAACAGATATATTCAATTTGCTGTTCCGTACACTTATCCTGCATCTGTACAATCATGCAGGGATGAACCGCAGCAATGTTCTGTGAATAGCAATAATCACGCCAAAGCTGGGTCATCTTCTTCAAATCGCGACAGGCATCTTTAATATAAATCGTCTCAAACGGGCTTTCTTCCCGGGGGATCGTGAGATTAATATAATCTTTCAAAAGTCCGGAATCCTGAACATCCTTCGGGGGAACAATAACATCTTCCAAAGGCATACGCATTAACGAAGACCCCATGTATTTCTTAAAGTTACCGATCGTAGCAGAAACCCCGAT
>CACWYF010000169.1:1975-5743 GCA_902765035.1 uncultured Eubacteriales bacterium | reverse complement strand
CCCTCGGAAAGGTTGGAAACAAGCTCCGCATTCGATACGGTAATGTCCGCAGTCGAATATATCGCGGGAGAGCCGAGACCGTTCGATGTATAAATACCGCCGTCAACTGTAACTGTACCGCCGCCTCTGTCGGATCTGATAGCTGCCGAAGAGTTCCCGGATGTGTTTATAGTAAGATTCTCAGCGTTCATGGTCCCGCCGCCGGTCGTCATGAGACCGCCCGAGCAGTTGCCGCTTGTTTCGATCACGGAGTCTGCAATGTTTACTACAGTACCTTCTCCGTACGAGAACACTGCATTGGCGTGTGTCCCGTCAGTCTCGATAAGCGAATCTTTAATGGTAAGTGTTCCTTTTTCTGTAGCGAAAACTGCTGAGTTCTCGCCGTAGAAATCGGCCTCATCTCCGTCAGAGTCACCGGTCTTGGTAACTCCAGTGTTTGAGTACTCAGCCTCTTCACCGCTTACCTCGATGGCATGTTCCCCGTCCGCACTGTTTTCGATCGTCTCGTTGACGGTGATGTCTTCCTTGGTCAGATAGTCTGCAGCGGTCTCTGCGACGGTCTCTGCAGCCTCTGCAGCTTCCTGTGAACATGCCGCTGCCGACATCATGAGAAATGCAGCCAGTCCCAGAGCCAGATATTTCTTTCCCCTCGTTTTCAAAGTCATTTGTTTTCTCCTCATTATACTTTTGTTTTGCACAGATGTTTCTGCCTTACAGCTGTATGATAGAGGTTATTTCTTAAGCGTACTTAAAACGGCTCCGGAATCTGAATATTTTTCATTCAGAGCCGGAGCCGTTCCGGTTTGTCCTGTTATGAGCCGTATTGCCGGATCTTATTTTACCTGACAGTGAAATCTCTGTACACAGGTGTTTCCCATCCTGAATCAGTTCTCGCCTTGACTGCAAACACATAGCTGCCTTTGCTCAGTCTTCCGAATTTGATCGTAGCGTCAAGATTATTGATATTGTAGGATTTCCTGTTAGGCTTTGAACTTGCCGAGAGCACTGCCTTTCCTGACCTGTCAAGGACCTGTACGCTGACCTCTTTTATCTTCTGTGACGAGTTCAGCTTTCCTCTGATTGAAAACGGTCTGCCTTTTTTAATGGATGACGGAGCTCTCACTGAACTGATCGTCACATTGTCTGATGCAGCAGCTGCTCCCACCTGAGCTTTAGCGCCTTTTTTCGGTACTACAGTGAAAATATTTTCATGCAGTACAGCATATCCCTTTTTAGCGTCTACAGCTGCGATCCTGTAAGTATAGCGGCCCGGCTTGAGCGTGCCGAATTTCACAGAAGAATCCAGGTTGGATATGAGGTAGATGCCTCCGTTAGGAGCTGCCGTTTTGGTGATGACATCTTTTCCTGCTGCATCAACTATTGATACAGTTACATTGTTGATCCTGTAATTTGATGTTATAACGCCGAATATTGTAAAGCCATTACCCTGCTTTATCTGTTCAGGTTCTCTGACTGCAGCTGCGTTGAGTGTCGATGGACCCGAAGGACCTTTACCCGCGCCTCCGCTGATGCTGCTGATGAACCATACATAAGTGCAGTATGAGATGGACTTCATGGTAGTTTTTTCCCACGGCTCGATTCCACGGTTCATCTTATGAGTATTGTGTGTGGAGTCAACACCATACAGCTTGCCGTCAATGCTGTCCGTTACAAGGATTCCGTGTGTGCCTGTGGTAGCTGCACCTTTTCCCCATACTACGATACCTTCCGGATGGCTTTTCAGCAGGGATGTAATATCCTTTATCTTCTTTGCACTGTTTCCTGTCAGGGCATGAACCTGGACCGTATACTTGATCCCATCACAGGTGTAGTTGAACTTGTTCCTGAGAAGCCCTCTTGTAGTAGCCGATCCTCTCAGCGAAGTGTTGGTTATCTTATCCCAGCTGTATGAATTTCTCGCAATAGCCGCCCTTCTCATCATCGATTTGGTTGATGACAGTATGCAGTCCCCGCTTCTGTAGTCAGGTGTATAGTACATCGACTTTTCTTCCAGAGACGGCAGATAGCCGGCAGCTGAGGTATACACAGGCATCAGTGTTATAAATAATGCCAGCGTCAGTATTATCGTTATGAGTTTCCTTCTTCTCATGAATACTTCTCCTTCTGTTCATCCCCATTTCCCATCCTGCTGAAAATAAAAGCAGGCATCACGCGGGGTGTCTTCCTGAATACTACTACCCGATGAGACCTGTTTTAAACTTTTCTTTACAGATTTTATGACGCGAAAACGTTGAAATTTCAATATGTAAAGCGTCTTTTACATTTTACGGTATACCTGACTTCGTGCGACGCATACTGCTTTTTTTCCGGCAAAATAATGAGACGCAGACCCGAAGGTCTGCGCCCCTATAACCCGAACCGATCATTATTAGTATAGTGATCAGTCTAAAGTACTAGTCAGCGATAGCATCTCTTTCTCTTGCCTTGTCGAATACTGCTCTTTCCTTATCAAGAGTCGGTGTGAACTTAGCAACAAGGAATGCAACTACTGCACCGCAGATGAATCCTGGCAGCAGCTCGTATACGCCTGTGCTTGCGGAGAGACCGCCGAACAGCCATCCGAGGTCTACTACGAAACCTGCAATGATTCCTGCGATAGCTCCCTTGTAGTTAAACTCTCTCCAAAAGAGTGACAGGATGATTACAGGTCCGAATGAAGCACCGAATGCGCCCCATGCATTTTCTACCAGGTTCATGATAGCCTGAGCTCCTGCTCCCTTTGAAGAAGCGATCATGTAAGCGATGAATGCGATAACTACTACTACGATACGTCCAACAAGTACAGCTTCCTTCTCACTTACATTCTTCTTGAACAGTGTGTAGAGGTCAGCTGTGAATGAGCTGGAAGCTACGAGCAGCTGAGAGTCTGCTGTCGATACTGAAGCAGCGATGATAGCTGCGAGCAGCAGTCCTGAAAGTGCTGGTGGGAAGAACTTTCTTGCCATTGTGATGAATACCAGCTTCTGCAGTCCATATGGGAGGAGTTCGTCAGCTACGAGCATTCTGCCGAAGTAAGCGATGAGGCATGCACTTCCGAGTGAGATCAGTACCCATATGATAGCGATGGTTGAAGACTTCTTGATCTGTGAAGGCTTCTCGATCGACATGAATCTTACGATGATGTGCGGCATACCGAAGTATCCGAGACCCCAAGCAAGACCTGTTGCAATATCCTGCCAGCTTGCGCTGAAGATTCCGCTACCGAAGTCACATGTTACAACTGCACCGCTTGCATCTGTGTACTCATATACCTTGGACAGAAGTGATGTATCGAGGTTCTGATGTGTAGCAATAACTACGATAGGAACTGCCATCAGAGCGATCATCATCAGCATGCCCTGGAAGAAGTCTGTCCAGCATACTGCGGTGAATCCGCCGAAGATCGTATAGAATACGATCAGAAGTGCGAAGATGACCATAGCGAGTGTTGTCGAGATTCCCGGGAACAGTGTTCCGAATACTGTTGTGCCGGCTACGAATGCGGATGCAACGTAGATTGTGTAAGCAAACAGGAAGATCAGAGCACATATTACCTGCAGTGTCTTGGAATCTGCATCGAATCTGTTAGCAAGGAACTGCGGGATAGTGATGGAGTCATCAGCTTCCTCTGAGAATACTCTCAGTCTTCTCGCACAGAGGATCCAGTTGAGAGCAGTACCGAGAGCAAGTCCGATACCGATCCAGATCTGACCGAATCCGAATGCGAGGATCGATCCAGGGAGACCCATCAGCAGCCATGCTGACATG
>CACWYF010000169.1:0-1947 GCA_902765035.1 uncultured Eubacteriales bacterium | reverse complement strand
AGCAGCCATGCTGACATATCGGAAGCCTGTGCGGAAAGAGCTGTTACCCAAGGTCCCATTGCACGGCCGCCGAGGAAGTAGTCTTCCTGGCTTCTCTGCTTGTCCTTGATGTAGAAGTAGATTACTACTCCCATCAGAGCGACGAAGTAAAGTATAAAGGTTAACATTTCAGAACTCATATAAAACTCCTTTTCTATTGCCACCCTACAGCGCTTATTTTGATTTAAAACTGGTAAATTTTACCTTACGTCCGGCGTGGATCCTCACGACCTGTCCGGTCCGATTTCGTGGTTACTTTTTACGGCATTTTCGATATCCAGAATAGTTTCGGGTTATTTTGATACGAATTGTCGCAATAAGATGATAAATTGGTGACAATATTTAACATACACTAATTATTGACCAATTTTCATGTTAAGTCAATCTTAAATTGATATTAACTTCACATTAAGACTCGTTTTTTTGGCTGTTCACACATCCATCACAAAGGGCAAAACCTTGAGTTTTCAAGGCTTTGCAAGGCTAGTTATTAATGTAACAAGCGGTAAAACTTCGTTAATTAATTATCAGTCTCGCCCCTTTTTCGAGCTATTCCCCACAATTTTTGTCCCGAATCATTGTTCCGTCATCCAAATAAACATTGCCTGTCGTGCATTTTTATTCATACAATCAGGCGATGTAAAGCTTTCTTTACATCATTTTTTGTTAAATGATTATCAAAGTTTCGCCTCCCCACTCATTCTGCTGCTGCGCGGTTTCCGCTATAGTCAAATAATAAACTTACATAGAAATCATCTATAATGGGTGGCATAATTATATCGAACGTAATTATTTACTTAATCTATAAGGAGGCGGTTCCAATGAAAAATTATTTTGATCTCACAGGACAGGTAGCTATCATCACTGGTGCATCAACAGGACTTGGCGTACAGATGGCGAGAGCTCTCGCTAACCAGGGCTGCAACATCGTATGCATGGCAAGAAGAAAGAACCTCTGTGATGAGAACGCAGCTAAGATCGCTGAAGAGTTCGGCGTAAAGGCTATCGGTGTTCAGTGCGATATCACAGATACCGACAGAGTAAATGCTGCAGTTGATGAAGTCCTTGCTGAGTTCGGACGTATTGACATTCTTGTAAACAACGCAGGAACAGGTGCAGTAGCTCCTGCTGAAGATATTACAGACGATCAGTTCAACAACGAGATGCAGATCGACCTCTTCGGAAGCTTCAAGGTAGCAAGAGCTGTTGCCAAGAAGGCAATGCTCCCTGCAGGCTATGGCCGCATCATCAACATCGCTTCGATGTACGGTCTTGTAGGAAACAAGGTAGCAGGATCTGCTCCTTATCACGCAGCTAAGGGCGGCGTAGTAAACCTGACAAGAGCTCTCGCAGCTGAGTGGTCATCCAAGGGCATCAATGTAAATGCTATCTGCCCTGGATATTTCTACACACCGCTTACCAAGGAAACTCTCGACAGTGATTTCTTCCAGGCTAATGCCAAGACAATGATCCCTGCTGAGAGATATGGTAACGAAGGCGAGCTCGATACAGCAGCTATCTTCCTCGCATCACCATGCTCAAGCTATGTAACAGGCATCATGGTACCTGTAGACGGCGGTTATACCTGCATGTAAGGAAGAAATGCTTGATCTCCGGAGGCTGAGCTCCTCCGATAGAACCCAGGTAACAAAAACTGGCGGATATATGGTCCGCCAGTTTTTCGTATTTGATGACAGTAAGAGCCATTTCAATTGTGATATCAGTTGAGGTTGAGTCTTTTTTCCATCAGGTACTTGCAGATGAAGAAGTATATCGCCATGAATGCCAGAGTGATTATCAGCGCTCCGAAGAAGATTTTATGGAAATCATATATGTCGAATGTCATGATGAGATCCGGATATAATCCTGCACATGCCCTTCCGACAATCGCCTCGAACCACAGCACAG
>CACWYF010000168.1 GCA_902765035.1 uncultured Eubacteriales bacterium | reverse complement strand
TTTTGCCATCCATCCTGGATACGGCAGGACAGCCAGACCATTTCTATTACGCGGAGGAATGGCAGCCGGAAAACGAACCGGCAGCCGCTCCTGCTATAACAGGTAGAGCTGCCGGCACTGTTTCCGGCATTGCAAGCGTCCATGCCGCTGCCATTCCGATTGTCAGGTGCGCCTTACCGAGCATTATGCCTCAGCAATTGCCTCGATCTCGCACTTTACTCCCTTAGGGAGATCCTTGACTGCAACACAGCTTCTTGCAGGCTTTGATGTAAAGTACTCAGCATAAACTGCATTGAATGCTGCGAAATCAGCCATGTCAGCAAGGAAGCATGTTGTCTTGATTACTTTGTTGAATCCTGAACCTGCTGCCTCCAGAAGAGCTCCTACATTCTTGCAGCTCTGTGCAGCCTGCTCTTCGATGCTTGATGGAACTTCGCCTGTAGCAGGATCTACAGGGATCTGTCCCGATGTATATACGAATCCGTTGCTGATGAATCCCTGTGAGTAAGGTCCGATTGCACCAGGTGCCTTGTCAGTTGCGATTACTTTCATTTCTCTGTTCCCCTTTCGTGTGGTCGTGAATGATGTCAGCTAAATACTGATTGCGCTGTACTGATTATACTTCACCGCACAGCAGTTAATCAATGGAGCTGCCCCTCATGCCCTGTCATATCAGCGGATCGCGGACTACAGTGTTACTACCCAGCCGCCCATCGGATCTTCGATCTCGCCGGTCTGCATTCCGTAAAGTGTATCGTAGAGCTTCTGGCTCAGCTCGCCGACCTTCTCTCCGTTGATCGGATATTCATCATCCTTGTAGCTGAGAAGTCCGATAGGAGAAACGACGCAGGCTGTTCCTGTTGCCCATGCTTCTGTCAGTGATCCGTTCTTTATAGCTTCGATGACTTCCTCGATCTCAAGACGCTTCTCTTCAGTCTTGACGCCCCACTTCTTCATGAGCTGGAGTGCGCTGTCTCTTGTAACGCCCGGCAGGATGGAGCCTGTCAGAGAAGAAGTGTATACGGTATCGCCGATCTTGAAGAACGCATTGGATGTGCCTACTTCCTCGACATACTTATGATCCTTGGCGTCGAGCCAGAGAACTTCCTCACAGCCGTGCTTCTTGGCCTCAGCGCCTGCGATCATTCCGCAGGAGTAGTTGCCGCCGCACTTTGCGAATCCTGTGCCGCCTACTGCAGCTCTGATGAACTCTTCCTCTACCCAGATGTGGCTGCCGTGGAGCTCCTTGTCGTTGCCCTCATAGTAAGCAGCTACCGGTGTCATGATGATGACGAAGAGGTATCTCGAAGCCGGATGAACTGCCATGCTCGGCTCCGGTGAAATGATGAACGGACGGATATACAGTGATGTTCCCGGTTCTTCCGGAACCCAGTCGATGTCTGCCTTTACAGCTGCCTTGACTGCTGCGATGAAGAGATCAACATCGATCTCCGGGATGCAGAGTCTCCTGTTGGAGTTCTGCATGCGCTTTGCGTTCATGTCAGGTCTGAACAGGTTGACGCCGCCCTGAGGGTTCTTATATGCCTTCATGCCCTCGAAAGTCATCTGAGCGTAGTGCAGTGTCGTAGCTGCAGGATCCAGCTGAAGCGGTGCATACGGAACGATGCGTCCGTCGTGCCAGCCCTGACCTTCGTCATACTCCATGAGGAACATGTGGTCAGTGTAGACCTTTCCGAATCCGAGAGCCTTCTGATCAGGCTTTTCCTTAGGTGTAGTTGTTCTTGTTACCGGGAAATTGTATTCCATCTGTTTTTCCTCCATGAGTGTATTCAAGTGTGTCAGAAGGGACGGTCCTTTTTGACACACACGTATTCATTTATTTCAGGAATGTGTCAAAAAGGACCGTCCCCATTGACACACCCGCGATTCACTTACTGTACCAGGTTGAAGCCTTCTGCTGTCAGTGTGCTTCTTACCTGTTCGAGCTGCTCGAAGTCTCTTGTTTCGATCTCGAGTGTAAGCACGCAGCTCGTTACTGCTGTATTAGGGTCGGAATGTCCGTAGTGGACTCCCGTTACGTTGGCTCCGCATGAAGCGATTATGGTCGCTACGTCCACAAGCTGTCCAGGTTTGTCCTCGAGAGCGATCATGAGCGTCGCATTTCTGCCGCTTGTCACAAGTCCTCTTGTTATTACGCGGGAGAGGATGTTCACATCGATGTTGCCTCCTGAAACAAGGCATACAACGTTCTTGCCCTCTACAGGGATCTTGTCAGCCATTACTGCTGCAAGCGATACTGCACCGGCGCCCTCAGCGATCAGCTTCTGCTTTTCAATAAGAGCGAGGATAGCTACAGCGATCTCATCCTCGGTCACTGTAACCACGCCGTCAACGTAGTCCTTGATGAGCTCAAAAGTAAGGTCTCCCGGGTGCTTGACAGCGATACCGTCTGCGAAGGTATTTACTGTGTTCAGCGTCACCTGCTCATCGTACTTGAGGCTGTCCGCCATGCTTGCTGCTTCCTTCGCCTGTACTCCGTATACCTTGATATCCGGCTTGAGGCTCTTGGCCGCGTATGCGACTCCGGAAATGAGTCCGCCCCCGCCTACAGGTACTACGATGACATCAACATCCTTGAGCTGATCGAGTATCTCAAGACCGATAGTTCCCTGTCCTGCGATGACATCAGGATCGTCAAAAGGATGGATGAATGTTGCGTGCTCTTCTTCCTGCAGCTTGCATGCGTACTGATACGCATCATCATAGGCTCCCTTTACAAGAGCTACCTCAGCACCGTAAGACTTAGTAGCCTGTACCTTGCTGATAGGTGCGCCGTCAGGCATGCATATAGTCGCCTTGATGCCCATGTTTTTTGCCGCGAGAGCAACGCCCTGTGCGTGGTTTCCTGCGCTGCAAGCTACGATGCCGGCAGCCTTCTCTTCATCAGTGAGTCTGCTTATCTTGAAATAGGCGCCTCTCAGCTTGAAGCTTCCTGTTACCTGCAGATTCTCTGTCTTGAAGTAGACCTGGTTCTTTCCGCTGAAGTGCGGAGAATAGATAAGGTCTGTCTTGCGGGCAACTTCCTTGAGTGTGAATGCTGCCTGATATATCCTGTCGAGTGATAGCCTGTTACTCATCTCTTTTCCCTTCTTACTTCTCCTTGAGTCTTGCCGCCTCGCCTCTGAGCCATGTTATGAGCTGACTTGCAGTACGTCCGCTCATGCCTCCGTGGCGGAGTTCCCATTTTCTTGCTATGTCTGAAAGCTCCTGCTCGCCTATGTCTATGCCGTTGCGCCTCGTGAGCTCTCTTACTATGTTCAGATATTCGCCTGCGTTAGGCTTGGAATAGAATATCGTTACGCCGAACCTGCTCGCGAGTGAGAGCTTTTCCTCCATCGTATCCGAGCGGTGGATGTCTTCGTTGTATTCCATGTCCTGCCTGTCGCCCCAGGTCTCCCTGATAAGGTGCCTGCGGTTTGATGTCGCATATATGAGGACCCTGTCGGATCTCGATTCGAGCGCACCTTCGAGCATCGCCTTGAGCTCCTTGTAGTCGCTCTCGTTTTCCTCGAATGACAGGTCATCCAGGAATATTATGAATCTGTAATTTCTCTTCTTGATCTCAGCCAGCACCTGTGACAGCTTGCTTCTGTCAGGCTTGGATATATCCACGATCCTCAGTCCGCGGGCAAAATAGTCGTGCATCAGTGCGTGTACGCTCGTGGACTTTCCGGTACCGCTGTCTCCGTACAGAAGAACGTTGTTGGCATGCACCCCGCTGACGAAGGCTTCGGTGTTCTCCTTCAGGGTCTTCTTCTGTTCCTCG
>CACWYF010000167.1 GCA_902765035.1 uncultured Eubacteriales bacterium | reverse complement strand
GACGGTGGGACAACTCATTTCCTGGAGTCGCTCAATACCGGAATCCAGTTCATGCATTCCGCGGTCCACGTAATCGCTCAGGATCCGTCCCGACTTCGTCAGCCGGATCCCCCTGCCGCTCTTTTCAAACAGCTGCGGCACCGTACCGGCAGTGCCGCAGCTGTTCAGAATACAGATGTAGCCAAGATACAGACACAGAAACAGAAACAGACCTGGGAGATAACGGAATGAAAATCACATCAATGGCTGCCTTCAACGGCAGAGACATACCGGAAAGAGACAGGAATTTTACCGCAGTAGGCAATGCTAAGGCGGCGATAGCAAAGAAGGGCAAGGAAGCAGTAGTAAATGCCACGGTAGGAGCACTTTACGATGACGATGCCAATCTTGTAGTCCTTGATTCTGTCGCAAGAACATTCAGAGAACTGTCCGGAACGGATTTTGCCGAATATGCACCTATAGCCGGAACTCCGGGCTTCAGAGAAGCTGTCAGGAAAGCTGCCTTCGGTTCATATGAGCCGAAGAGCTATGTCGGTATAGTAGCTACTCCGGGCGGCACGGGATCGATCAGCAATGCTGTGGACAACTATTCCTGCCCAGGCGACAGGATCCTCACACACAACTGGTACTGGGGTCCGTACGGAAACATAGCTTCAGAGCAGGGCAAGTCTCTTGAGACTTTTGAGATGTTCGATGAAGAGGGACGCTTCAATATCGCAGACTTTGAGTACAAGGTCAGCAAGCTGCTCCGCAATCAGGAACATCTGGTGATCATACTCAATACACCGGCCAGCAATCCTACAGGATACTCACTTTCGATGGATGACTGGTATGGGGTCAAGAGGGTACTGGACGGAGTCGACCTTGAAAAGAAAGTAACGCTGATCATCGACGCAGCTTACATAGATTTTGCCGGAGAGATGGATGAGGTAAGGGCATTCCTTCCTGTGATCGACAATCTCCGAGGGAATATTTTGCCTGTTATCGCATACAGCGCATCCAAGACATTCACTATGTACGGCGCAAGATGTGCGGCGATGCTCTGCCTTGCGCACACACCTGAAGTTGCAGCAGAGTTTGAGAAAGTCTGCTCCTTCTTCGCAAGGACTGCGTGGTCCAACTCCCCGAGAGCTCCTCAGACCGTCATTGAGAAGATATACAGCGATCCTGAGCTCCTGAAGGAGACAGATGACGAGCGCAGGCACTGGAGAGACATGCTTCTTGCAAGAGGCCATGCCTTCGAGAATGCAGCTGCTGAGTGCGGACTTGAGATAGTTCCGTTCAGAGCCGGATTCTTCGTCACGATACCGTACAAGGATCCGGACGCACTGATCAACGCTCTCGGTAAGAAAGACATCTTCCTCATCCCTGTGAACGGCGGAGTGAGAGTCTCTGTTGCAGCAGTAGCAGAGGACAAGTGCAGGATGCTGCCGGCAGTGATAAAGGAAACGATCGCAGAGCTCGGCTAGGTGAGAAAAGAGTTTCAATCAATCTGAAAATGAGTTATACTTATCGTGCGCTTCAGAAGGGGCGCGCAATATGCGGGTGTAGTTTAATGGCAAAATAAGAGCTTCCCAAGCTCTGGTCGAGGGTTCGATTCCCTTCGCCCGCTCCATAGATCGGACTCCAGAGGCCATCTCCGGAGTCCTTTATTTTGCTTAGATTCCTTGATTTTGCTGTATTTGAGAGTTTCGAGGAAAGTCCACCGAAGTCCATAAAAGTCCATACTGGTCCATGCCGTTGGGGTAAAAATGGTGGGATGTCCCGTGCGGGTCTACAGAAGCGAAGTTATATTTCGCTCATTTTTAAGAATGCCTGTTTTTCAAGGGGTAAGGATCAACTTCGATTCCCTTAAAGAGACTAGGGAATCGAACCCACAGGATCTTTACGACTTCGAAATAAATCAGCTATAAGATGCTGGGCAAAGAAAAGACATATCCTATCATTGCCAAAGGTGAGTATGACGCTGCCGAGAAATACAGGAACGTTGTAGCTGATTTCCCTGAAGTCGAAGAAGTGATGAACGATGAAGTGCATCATGGAGACGCTGTGATGGGGCTTCTCAAAAAATGATCTTCCGGAATAGAGATAAAGCAAAACAATACAAAGACCGCTGCCATTTGGCGGCGGTCTTCGTTTCTGCGCCTATTGAGATTAATTAGGAGAAGCTGATTTAATGGCTTATTCCTCTGGCTGTGGCGGTACGAACGCGAGGCCCGCTTCGAGGTCTTCGTCCGTAGGGATATAATCCGTCATAGTGCCGTCATTGAACTGCTGATAAGCTACAAGGTCGAAGTATCCCGTGCCGGTGAGACCGAAGACGATGTTCTTTTCTTCGCCCGTCTCCTTGCACTTCAGAGCCTCATCAATGGCTGCCTTTATGGCGTGGCTGCTCTCAGGAGCCGGGAGTATGCCCTCGACTCTGGCGAACATTTCTGCTGCTTCGAATACTTCGGTCTGCTCATAAGATACTGCTTCCATAAGGCCCTGATCATACAGTTCCGAAAGGGCAGGGCTCATTCCGTGGAATCTGAGTCCGCCGGCGTGGATAGGCGATGGCATGAATCCGTTGCCGAGTGTGTACATCTTGGCGAGAGGGCACACCTTGCCGGTGTCGCAGAAATCGTAGAGATATTTGCCTCTTGTAAAGCTTGGGCATGAAGCCGGCTCTACAGCGACGATCCGGTAATCCTTTTCTCCCCTGAGCTTTTCACCCATGAACGGCGCGATCAGTCCTCCGAGATTGGAGCCGCCGCCGGCGCATCCGATGATGATGTCAGGAGTTACGCCGATCTTTTCGAACGCTTTGTGTGTTTCAAGTCCGATGACGCTCTGGTGGAGCAGCACCTGGTTAAGAACGCTTCCGAGAACGTATCTGTATCCTTCTCTGGTAACAGCCGCTTCTACGGCCTCTGATATCGCGCAGCCAAGGCTTCCTCCGGTGCCCGGGAATTCCTCGAGCAGTTTGCGTCCTACTTCGGTAGTATCCGAAGGCGATGCAGTGACTTCTGCTCCGTATGTCCTCATTACTTCGCGGCGGAACGGTTTCTGCTCATATGATGTTTTTACCATGAACACCTTACAGTCGAGTCCGAAATAAGAGCAAGCCATCGAGAGGGCTGTTCCCCATTGCCCGGCGCCTGTCTCTGTAGTGACACCCTTGAGGCCCTGGTTCTTGGCGTAGTATGCCTGAGCGGCAGCAGAATTGAGTTTGTGGCTTCCGCTGGTGTTGTTGCCCTCGTATTTGTAATAGATCTTTGCAGGTGTATCTAGCTTCTCCTCCAGGCAATATGCTCTTACAAGCGGAGAAGGCCTGTACATGCGATAGAAACTTCTGATCTCTTCAGGTATATCGATATATGGAGTTGTATCATCAAGTTCCTGCTGCACGAGCTCGCTGCAGAATACGCCTTCGAGTTCTTCTGCTGTCATAGGCTTAAGAGTGCCGGGATTGACCAGCGGAGCAGGCTTTTTCTTCATATCCGCGCGAAGGTTATACCACTGCTTTGGCATCTCTTCTTCAGTCAGATATGTCTTGTAAGGGATCGTTGTAACATCTTTAGCCATTTTCCTGTTCCTCCTTTTTGAACACTGTTCTCCCGACGGCTCTACTTTCGCAACCTTTTTCCGGCAGTCGGTTAAATAGCGGTGCCACCCGGCTTGACAGAGTCGCCTCTGCCCACTCACTGCGTACCAACATACGCATCATTTGTTAACGAAGTTTTCTCTCCGTCTCCCATACTCGGAACTGTAAGAGTTCTTTTCAGGTCGCCCTCATGAGTCCATTCGGATCCGCCTCCGCATGCCGCGCTCTCACCATCCGCGGCTCGCTCATATGTAAGCATCGGAACCTACTCACTCTCATTCATAGGTTTGTTTGGTATTTAATTTAGTCGTAATGTAGCACTATATTTGGGGCATGTCAATAAGAAAAATGTTATTTTTGTGATTATTCATATTTTATGCTCTACTATTGAGTGGTATACTTATTGCGTTCAACCAAAAACTAAGAAGCAGGGAAGATCTATGATAGTAATACTCAAACACAATGTTACGGATGAAAAGCGCGATCAGCTGATCAATTGGTTCAAGTCGCAGGGCCTGGGCGTCGACGTGTCGAAGGGAGAGTATCAGACTATACTCGGCCTCATCGGCGATGTGCTAAGCCTCGACACCGACATGATCGAGAGCCTCGACATAGTGCAGGCTACTCGCAGGGTCACAGAGCCTTTCAAGCGCTGCAACCGCAAATTTCAGCCTGATGACACAATCGTTACTGTTGGAGGAGCGTCTATAGGCGGAGGCAACTTTGCCTTTATCGCGGGGCCTTCTTCTATAGAGAGCGAAGAACAGCTCCTGCAGGTGGCTGCCTCTGTTAAAGAGTCGGGCACCGACATACTTACCGGCGGGTCGATAAGCTCTAAGACGGCGAGACACAATCTTCAGAAAAAGAATCTTCGGATAATGATGAAAGTGAAAGTAATCCTTTTAATGTCCCTTTGAGAGAAAGATTAAAAAAGAAAATTATTGATATGACTATTGAATCAAAAAATAATTAAGTTAATAATTCCTTGGTTAAATATTTAATAATTATTAATATAATAAAAATTTATTTATTTAATA
>CACWYF010000166.1 GCA_902765035.1 uncultured Eubacteriales bacterium | reverse complement strand
TTCTTTTTCTCTGTCTGACGGAGTGACTGCTGCATACAATGAAGCAGTCAACGGTGATATCAGGCAGTCACTGAGAGCAGGATACAGGTCAGGTGCAGTTCTCGGTTCATGGATAACGGGGATCTGTCTGGCTGTGTTCGGCCTTGTTTCCTTTGTTCTGAAATCCTCAGCTGCTGAATATGCAGCAGCTTTTGCGCTTGGCGCAGTACTGTGTGCCATGGTTGTCCACACAGGCGGAGAAGTTTATTCCTCAGCATATTCTCTTGCAGTTCCGTCCAGGGATTTTACTGACAGAACCGGTTCATACATGGCTGCAGGAGCTGATTTTGCAGGCTCATATATCACAGCGGCTGTATCTGCTGTTCTGCTTTCAGATGTTGCTGTTGCAACATCCGGAGTAACATCTACATTCACATCGAGAACTGCAGAGATCTTCCCGCTGCTTGTTTATGCTGCCGGCATAGCAGGAACTATTATCGGCACATTTGTACAGAGAGCAGGTGCGGGCAAGGATTATTCCAGGGGCAGCGGCACAGGATGCATAGCTGCCGGTATCATTACGGCTGCAGCATCTTTCTGGTTCAGCATGGATATGATGCAGACAAGAGTCTATGCATGGGCTGTCACTGCAGGTATTATTGCCGGTCTGGTCCTGGCATCTCTGAGCAGGATATTCGCTTCTGACAGCATCCTTTTCATGAACGGATACAAGACAGACAGGAGTCTCGGCAAGAACACTTCGGTCGTATTCAATCTCGGAACAGGGATGGTATCAACTGCCATCTATACTGTGATCAACATTGCTGCTGTTGCGGTTTCATACATGTTCGCCAGCTACTATGGTGTCGCACTCTGTGCTGTCGGAATGTGTTCGATTCTCGGAGCGGTTTCTTCCGTGACAGGACTTACTGCAGTTTCAGGTTCAGTTTCCGACATTATCGTTTCCCGTAAAATGGACAGAGATGAGATTCTCAAAACAGTATCAGATGCGCTGTATACTGTATCTGCAAAGTCACTCATTTCAGTCAAAACATATGCAAGTATTACCGGATCAGCTGCTGCACTCGCTGCTTTCAGCGCGTTCTTCTATTCGGCCGGAGGAGAAGCTATCGACATCATGTCTCTTCGTGTGTTCGGTGGAATCATTGCCGGAGCATCTGCAGCATTCCTTCTTGCCGGATTACTGATAGGTTCTGTCAGGATAACAGGCAGAGTCGCACTCAGGGATATAGGAAGAAACGATGACGAGACTGGTGCAACAAGCGCCATAAGAGGAGCTGTTCTGCCGGCTGTTGCTGCAATTGCACTTACTGTTCTGATCGGTCTTGTTGCCGGTCCTAAGAGCCTTGCCGGATTTGTGGTTTCTTCATCCGTAACAGGATATCTGCTGATCATTACCACAAGCAATTCGGGTGTTCATTTTGAGAATACAGCTGTACAGTCACTGTCATCACTTCTCAAGGCGATGGCGGTCTTCTCAGTTGCTTTTCTGCCTGTCTTTATGAAGATCGGAGGATTTCTCTTCCGTTAATAATGCAGTGGAGCAATATGATGCACATATGATATGTACATGCGGCTCCTAAACAGGCAGCCGCATTTTTCATTAATACTACCGGAGAGAATATGAAGGATTATACTTACAAGATTTTTACTGTTAATCCGGGATCTACTTCAACCAAGCTTGCGCTGTTTGAAGATCATAAGAAGATCCTTGAGACCTCGGTCACTCACGATGCTTCGATCCTGAATTCCTTTGCAAATGTGAACGATCAGTTCTGGTACAGAATGGATATCATCAACGATTTCATCCGTGCCAATGACATAGATCTTTCAGATGCAGATGCTTTCGTCGGAAGAGGAGGCGGCTGCTACCCGGTACCATCCGGAACATTTGAGGTAAATGATCTGCTTCTTGAGGATATCAGAAGGAATGCCGGAAGAACTATTCATCCATCGATCCTCGGTGTGCAGCTCGCTGCCGAACTGCAGAAGAAATACGGCGGACGGCTGTTCATGGTAGATCCTATATGCGTCGATGAGTACACTGATGTTGCAAGGCTTACCGGAGTAAAGGAGATCCAGCGCAGGTGTGAATCCCACGCTCTCAATCTCCGAGGTACTGCCATGAAGCACTGCAAGCTGCATGACATGGACTATCACAGATCGAGACTGATCGTGGCTCATATCGATGGCGGTATCACGATAGCGGCGCAGGAGAACGGAAAGCAGATCGACTGCAACCAGGGTGCCGGAGGGGAAGGACCTTTTACTGCTACCAGGACAGGATCGCTTCCGCTCATGGAAGTGCTTGATTACTTCAAGGATCACTCTGTTGAGGAGATGCGGCATCTGTGCACCGGTACAGGCGGATTCGTTTCACATTTCGGGACATCGGATGCAGACGAGATTTACAGAAGAGTTCAGAACGGCGATAAGGAAGCTGCTCTTGTATGGGAAGCTCTGGGATACAATATCGTTAAATACATCGGCTCGATGGCTGTAGTGCTGAAGGGAAAAGTCGATGCGATCCTGATCACAGGAAGGTATACGAGATTTGAAAGCCTTCTTGACTACATCAGAGATTATGTCGGATGGATCGCTCCGATATACATTTACGAGAATGAAGTGGAGCAGGAGGCCATGGCCGCAGGAGCTCTCAGAGTTCTCACCGGCAAGGAAGAACCTAAGGTATATACCGGTAAAGGCATGGTATAGTTCATCACAGTTGTGGATTTTTACAAAAACCGCACCTTCAATTGTTGAATACTACAACGGCGAGTGCTATGATATTGCGGAATAGTTTTAAAAACAAAACCAAGGAGGAACAGAGATGTTAGATAAGCTCGAACAGATTCGCAGTGAGGGATTCGAACTCATCGCAGGCGCTCCTGACAGAGAGAAGCTTGAGATGATCCGTAAGGAGCTCACAGGAAAGAAGAGCAGCCTTCAGGAGGTGCTCAAAAGTCTTGGCAGCCTTGATCCAGACATGAGAAAGTCGGTAGGAATGAAGGCTAACGAGGTAAAGAATCTCTTTGCGGAAAAAATCAAAGAAAAAGAAGAAGAGCTGGTTGCAAAAGCATCAGCAGTTGAAGGGGAGATAGACCTTACTCTCCCTGGTATTGAAGTAAGTGAAGGCGCGCTTCATCCGATAACACAGATGTGCTATGACCTCAATGACGCCTTTAGATCCCTTGGTTTTGAAATATACAGTGAAGACGATATCAGCAGCGAGAAGTTTGCATTTGATAACCTCAACTTTGCAGCTGACCATCCGGCAAGAGCTTCCATGGATACATACTGGCTGGAGGGTACAGAGGACAAGCGGGGAAACGAGAGACTGTGTCTCAGACCTCATCTTACCGGCGGTTCAGTAAGGTATCTTCTTGAGCATGGTGCTCCTGCAAGATTTGTATATCCGGGCAGGGTATACAGAAATGAGACTACTGATGCAAGGCATGAAAGAGCCTTCTTCCAGTATGAAGCTCTCATTGTTGACAAAGGAGTTTCATTCAGTTCCGGCCGTGTTATGATCGAAACCATTCTTGAGAAGGTTTTCGGCCGCAAGGTCAATGTAAGAATGAGAGAAGGATTCTTCCCGTTCACTGAACCTGGCTATGAGATCGACATGGAATGTCTTCTCTGCGGTGGCAAGGGCTGCAAGGCATGTAATCACAACGGCTGGATAGAAGTAATGCCGGGCGGTGTTATACATCCTAACGTACTCAGAGCTGCTAATCTCGATCCTGATGAATGGACAGGTTTCTATACCAACATCGGTCTTGACAGACTGGTAATGATGCGCTACGGAGTAGATGACGT
>CACWYF010000165.1 GCA_902765035.1 uncultured Eubacteriales bacterium | reverse complement strand
CAGCTACAGAAGATTCATCCAGATGTTCGGTGATGTCGTAATGGAGATCAAGAAGTCCAACTTTGACGAAGTATTTGAAGGCCAGAAGAAGAAGGCAGGAGTTGAATTCGACGTTGAGCTCACAACTGAGGACCTCAAGGAAGTCATCGCAGGATACAAGGAAGTCGTAAAGAGAGAACTCGGAAGAGAATTCCCTCAGGATCCTAAGGATCAGCTTCTCGAGGCCATCAAGGCTGTATTCAGATCATGGAACAATGACAGAGCTATCCTGTACAGAAAGATGTACGGCATCTCCGATTCGCTCGGAACAGCTGTAAACGTACAGTCCATGGTATTCGGAAACAGCGGAAACAACTCCGGTACAGGTGTTGCGTTCACACGTAACCCGGCTAACGGCGAGAACAAGCTCTTCGGTGAGTTCCTCGTAAACGCTCAGGGTGAGGACGTAGTAGCAGGTATCAGAACACCGCAGCCTATCTCCGAGATGGCAGACGCTTTCCCTGAAGTATATGCACAGTTCGAGAAGATTGCTGATACTCTTGAGAACCACTACAAAGACATGCAGGACATGGAGTTCACAGTAGAAGACCGTAAGCTCTTCATGCTGCAGACACGTAATGGTAAGAGAACAGCAGCTGCTGCTGTAAAGGTAGCTGTAGACCTCGTTAAGGAAGGCCTTATCGACAAGGAAACTGCTGTAATGAGAGTTGAGCCTGATCAGATCAATCAGCTGCTCCACCCTGTATTCGATGCAGACGAGCTGAAGAAGGCTACACCTGTAGCTAAGGGACTTCCTGCATCACCTGGTGCTGCAACAGGACAGATCGTATTCTCCGCAGAAGATGCTGCTGCTTTCGCTGAAGAAGGCAAGAAGGTCATCCTCGTAAGAGAAGAGACAAGCCCTGAGGACCTCGCAGGTATGGTAGCTGCACAGGGTATCCTGACAGCCCGCGGCGGAATGACATCCCACGCTGCTGTAGTAGCAAGAGGAATGGGTAAGTGCTGCGTAGCAGGCTGCAAGGAAATCACTGTTGATGAAGCTAACAAGACTATGACAGTAGGTGGCAAGGCTTACCACGAAGGAGACAGCATCTCACTGAACGGTACTGACGGTAACGTTTATGTAGAGGCTATCAAGACTCTTGCTCCTGAGCTCTCCGGTGACTTCGGTCAGATCATGGAGTGGGCTGATGAGGCAAGAACACTCAAGGTAAGAACAAACGCTGATAACCCAAGAGATGCTAAGCAGGCTGTTGAGTTCGGCGCTGAGGGTATCGGACTCTGCAGAACAGAGCACATGTTCTTCGAGGATGAGAGAATCCCTAAGATCAGAAGAATGATCCTTGCTGACACAGTTGAAGAGAGAAGAGAAGCTCTCGACGGACTGCTGCCATATCAGAAGGAAGACTTCAAGGGCATCTACAAGGCAATGGGTGAGAGACCTGTTACAATCAGACTCCTTGACCCACCTCTGCACGAGTTCCTGCCTAAGACTGATGAGGACATCAAGCAGGTATCCGAGCAGTTCGGAATTCCTTATGAGAAGATCGTAAACAAGACTCTCGAGCTCCACGAGTTCAACCCGATGCTTGGTCACCGTGGCTGCAGACTTGCTGTCACATATCCTGAGATCGCTGAGATGCAGACAAAGGCTATCATCAGCGCTGCTCTCGAAGTAAGAGCTGAGGAAGGCCTTGATATCGTTCCTGAGATCATGGTACCGCTGGTAGGTCACGTTAACGAGCTCAAGTTCGTCAAGAAGACTATCGTTGAGGTAGCTGACAAGCTGATCGCTGAGTCCGGCCAGAACATGAAGTACATGGTAGGAACAATGATCGAGATCCCAAGAGCTGCACTTACAGCTGATGAGATCGCTGAGGAAGCTGAATTCTTCTCATTCGGTACTAACGACCTGACACAGATGGGATTCGGATTCTCCAGAGACGATACAGGCGCTATCATCAAGGAGTACGTTGCTCAGGGTATCCTCGAGAACGATCCGTTCCAGTCACTCGACCAGTCCGGTATCGGCAAGCTGGTTAAGATGGCTGTTGAAGGCGGAAAGAAGACAAGACCGAACATCAAGCTCGGTATCTGCGGAGAGCACGGCGGAGATCCTGCATCCGTACACTTCTGCCACAAGGCAGGACTCAACTATGTATCCTGCTCACCGTTTAGAGTTCCTATCGCAAGACTTGCTGCTGCACAGGCTGCAATCGAGGAGAAGAACGCATAGTTTACCGGTCAGTTGACTGATAAACCGTAAATGTAATCATAACCACCAGTTGAACTGGTGGTATGCACAAGCCCTAAAAGGGCCTCGTACTTGCAAGCGTCTTAAGACGCGCCGAATAGACTGCCAACCGCATCTCTATTCTCAGGCGGCGCCTAAAGGCGCTTTTCTATTGCCTACGTATTCTTGCTACCCGTGAACGGGTCTATGTATTCTTTCAGCGATATCTGATCATTGGCAATGTCTTCCTGAAGCTGGTTCCGTATGTATTCCTGTATCGCTTTTTTGTTCCGTCCCACAGTGTCAACATAGTATCCCCTGCACCAGAAATGCCTGTTGCCATATTTATATTTCATATTCGCATGTCGATCGAAAATCATGAGTGAGCTTTTGCCCTTGATATATCCCATGATTTGCGCAACGCTATACTTTGGCGGTATGCTGATCAGCATGTGGATATGATCAGGACATAATTCAGCCTCAATTATTTCTATGCCCTTTTGGTCGCACAGTTGTCTTATGATTTTTCCTATGTCCGCCTTGATCTTTCCATAGATCGCCTGTCGTCTGTATTTCGGTGCGAATACTATGTGATAATGGCATCGCCATTTTGAATGTGATAAACTGTTTATATCATCATTTTTACTCATCGTTTATTACCTCCTTTGCTCAGAGATGCGGTTGGTAGCCACTCTCATGTTAGCATTGGAGGTATTCTTCTTGAAGCTAAAGCATTTCATTCTCACCGGCATAGCCGGTGGTATAATCGCGCTGAAGCAACAAAAAAAGCAGAAGCGTCATATGCTTCTGCTCATGTGCCTGCAGCGATAATTGTTATTCCGTAATGCTCCTAATAAGCTCCTCTGGCTCTATCTTATACAGTTTTGCTAAAGCTATCAAATTCGTTGTACTTGGATCACTTGCTCCGCTCTCCCACTTAGAGACAGCCTGCCTGCTCACTCCCAATGATTCGGCAACGAATTCCTGAGTCATTTTATTCTCTGTGCGGTAAATACGAAGCACTTCTCCAAGAGTTTCTGCACTCTGTTTCTTTTCATCCCTTACTGGTTTCGCATTGATATACTTTTTGACCACTCTGATTATAAGTACCACGATGATCGCAATACATATCAATTCCGCGACCAGCATCAAAGTTGCGTACATCATTATCTTATCCTCCTTTTCTTTTGAGAGGAATATATCAGAAGGCTCTACTTGCTTCCACCAACTATAGCGCAACTATAGGTTGCCCTTATGTCATACCGTCTTCTTGGTTGATCTTTCCTGGACACGCTCTGACAAATCATTGTGCTTATTGATTCCTGTTACATTACTTGGAAGATCATTCATCACACCAACTGGAGGTATGCTTATAGATTCCCCTTTTGATGCTTTTAGCAACGTTCTTATTATTGCGATAACAACTATGATGCCAAGAACGGCACCCATTATTATTCCTATCTTATCAGAAACGAATTCTAATGCTTCTATCATTTCAGTATCAGTGATCCAACCCGATTTCAAAGTTATCAGAAACGAATTCCAGTGCATCGATCATTTTACATCTGGACAAAAGCAGAAAAAAGGATTATT